>NZ_JRMW01000035.1:0-86247 GCF_000758765.1 Anaerococcus lactolyticus S7-1-13 | reverse complement strand
TACGATCTTTTGATTTTATTCTTCGTCCTTATTCTTTTTTTCTCTTGTAAAGAACAGTCCGACACTTGATGCTGCCATCAATCCTAGGTAGAATTCATAGTTTGTTATAATTCCAGTGCGTGGATTTAATACTTTGGCTAGGGCTTTCTTTGTACCGGCTACTCCGCTATTTACAGTTGCTGATACACTTCCTGCAATCTTGCCTGCAGCATTTCCTACTGTTTTCACAGTCTGGTCTATCTTCGCTTGGATTTCAACTATTTCATTACCACCCTTTTGATTTGGATTCTTTCCTTTGTCTTTTGGATTATCCTTCTTATTTGGATTGTCCTTATCTTTCGGATTGTCCTTGTTGTCTGGATTGTCCTTATCTTCTGGCTTGTCGCCTGGTTTGTCCCCTGGTTTATCGCCTGGATTTCCTCCATCAGGATTTTCAGGATTTGGTGTAACAACTCCTGGGTTGTCACCATCTCCACCTGGAGTAGGTCCTGGAGTTGGGCCTGGTGGTATTATGCAGACATCACATCTAACATACTTAGCACTTATTACAGTTACATTTTTGCTAAATGTATGGCCTACTTGCTTGTCATCTTTAAAGAAGCTGAAGTTTTTATCAGTCACTTCTGTTAGTTCCTGTTCTTTATCTCCTTCTTCATAATTCCATCCATCAAACATGTAGCCCTTTCTGCTAGCCCCATCTGTTTCTGGCAAGAAGACTTCAGCCTTAGGATTTACCCAATAGATGCTTTCCTTATTATAAACATCATCTTCACGTTTTACTACTACCTTCACATAGGTATTTGGCCTAGCAATCTCAGTTGTCTTATCAACTTGTCTAATAACACTTGGATAATAAGATGCTTTTATAGTAGTCACGTTGTTAGTGAACTGCCTTGGTCCGAATGGGCTTTCAGCTTCATCACTAGCAGTCCATCCCTTTAAGAATCCTCCATCTTTTGGTGTAACATCCATTTCTGGAATTGTTACGTTAACTTTTGGATTTACATAATATACTTTAATTTCTGGATTTTCAGCATTTTCTGTAGGGTCGACTATGACTTTCTTATAATCTTCTGGTGCATCAACCTTGTCAGTAGACTTTGGATCTACAGGAATCAAGTTTTTGTAAATCTTAACTGGGACTTTAACTTCATATTCCCTACCATCAGTTAACTTTATTTTAACCTTTGCATTTACTGTAGTGGATGTGTCGTTACCCGGAACTTTTGTTTCACTAGTAGGACCCTCAACCACTTCTTCGACTGTAAATTGCTCAGGTTTGATTGTCTCAGTTTCTTCTCCACCAGTTTCCTTTTTCTTTGTAATGGTTAATGCGCTTATGCTATTCTTATAATCATCCTTAGTAAGGGTACTACCCTCATAAGTCACGATAGTGTTTGCATCTCTCTTAGGTTCTGGCTTAATATACGTATCATATTGAGCTTTTATTATAGTTTTTACTACAAATCTGCCACTTAGTGGCCTATCCCAATGACTGAATACAAACTTATCGCCCTTATTATTAATAGCCCTACCTGTTGGGTTTTCTACATCAAATGTGACATCAACCTCAGGATTTACCCAGTAGGTTAATTTTTGTGGAATTGTATTTCCATTAGCATCAGGACCTAAGAATGCTTTTTCTGTCCTATCGATGAATACTTTAACATAGTTTCCAGGAACAATTGGGTCTGGATCTCCTTCTTTTTGAGGAACAATATTATCAACAACTGTCACCTTAACTGTTACAGTTGTTGTCTTACCATTTGGATAGGTGATTTTTAACTTAGCTTCTTTTTCACCTGTAGTAGAAGTATCTGGCCCATTACCATCAAATTCAATCTTTGTTCCTGGTGGCAAGTTTGTCTTTGATGATGGGTCCTCATCATCGTAGATGTTATTTATGAAATCTCTTGGTTTTGGATTTGAGCCTATTGGTATTACTTTATTACTTGCAGATGGTATTAGAGGTTGTTGGTTTAGCTTGAATTTAGCTTTTATAGTTGTCTTATCAGCAGTAAAGGTATCAGAAATACCATCTTGATATTTTTTATCTCCATCTTCTACTTGCCAATATTCAAACTCATAAGCTATATCACTACCTTTAACCTTAGCTCCACTTGGCTTATCAACTGGTAGGCTTACTTTCTTCTTAGGATTTACATAGAAAGTTCTTACTTGCTCGCCATTTGCTCCTAAGTCTGCCTTATCAGTATAGTCAACAACTACTTCTACAAAACCATCTGGTTTTTGTATAGAGTCATCTGTTTTTTCCACAAAATCTTTGCTTACTATAACAGGTACATAAACCACATAGCTAGATCCGTCTGTGTAGCGGACTTTTACTTTTTCTTTAAATTCACCAGCCTCGTTTGTGTTCACCCTCTTATCTGGATCTTGTTCAAGGATAACAACACTATCAACAGTCTTTCCTGATGGTGGTGTGATTGCCTTCTTGTAGTCAATGTCTGATAGACTATCGCCAATGTTTTTGATAATTGTATTAACAGTTGGCTTAAGAGGAGTTATTGGACTTCCCTTTGTTTGATACAATGCGTAAATCTTAGTATCCTTTTTAAAGTTATTTCTATCTCCAGGTTTGATTTCTACCCTTTTATTTTGATCATCTAGGTAATACCATTTCACAAAAGTATATTTGTTATCTGCTGGTGTTGGGTCTTTTTCAGGAATAGCTACCTTCGCATTTGGATTTACATAGTAGACTTTTTCTTGGCTATCTTGTGCCAAATTTGTTGGCACTAGGGTTACCTTTACATAGCCTTTTGGTTTTGTGATTGGGTCATCTGGATTGTATGGGATTATATCCGCATCTTTTGTCCATTGGGCTGTGGCTGTTCTTGCCTGTTCTAGTTTAACTTCATCGCCTGGTAGGTAGATTTTTTCTTCTCCATCAAGCTTCCAGCCTTCGAAAGTGGCATTTGGCTTAGCTAATGTTCCTTTGCCAGCTAATCTAACTGTTGTTCCAACTTTTACTGTTACATTTGCTGGTACATCGCCAGTTACATCTGTTCCACCCTTGTTATAGGTCAAAGTTACTTGGCCTTTTGAAAATTGTGCTACATATTCTCTATCACCAGTAATTGGTTTTGTAGTATCAAGATTTTCAACCCATTCTGTAAATGTATAACCGTCATTAGCTATAGTTTTTGGTACTGCAAGTTGTTTTTCACCTGCTGTTTGTCCTTCAGCTAATTCAACTAGTTTTATATCAGCCTTTGGATTAACATAGTAAATTTTTTCTGTTTTATCTCCTTCAAGCTTACCCTTATTAACATCTTCTGTCTTAAATGTTACTTTTACATAGCCTACTGGTATTACTTGGTCAGGATCGTCTGGATTAGCTTCTACTATATTAGCATTCTTTGTGAAATTAAAAGTAAATTCTGTTTCAGTTTTAAATGTGTCTTTTAATTTTTTAGTTTTGCTTGTATCCCAATTTCCGCTAATATATCCAACATTTGGAGTATTTTTAATATTATTAGCTGTATTTGTTAAATCAACTTCTACTTCTGGGCTTACGTAGTAGACAAAGTCTCCTGTAAGTGTTTTTTCAAATTTTCCACCTTCCCCTGGTTTGAAGGTTACTTTGACATAATTTTCCATTGCGTCTTTTGGTTTTGATCCATCAGAGTTTGCTGGGATTATGTTTTTATGAACTTCTACTGGGATTACAACTGGTTTGTCATTTGTTCCTTGTGTAGTTCCGTCTTTGTATTTGACAATTACCTTGGCTTCTTGTTCGCCAGGTTTAGATGGATCAGGTTTTGAAATAACTTCTATTGATTCAATTTCTTTTCCTTCTTGAGGTGTGATTTGTTTAATTAAATCATCGTTTGTTATTTCTTTACCTTGAGGTGTGTCAAGTTTCTTAGTCTTTAATGGATCTTGAATTTTTTCACCTGCAAAAGATTTTTTATAAACTGCTTCGATTACAGTTACCTTATCTGTGAATTTGTTTTTGCCTAGGTCAATTTTTACTGGTGGGTCAACTTTGTTTAAGTTGCTATCGTCTTCACCAGTCTTAACCTTTTGCCATTCCTTGAAGATATAGTTAACTTTCTTCTTACCAAGTCCTGTTATTACTACTTCTTGGTCAGTTTTTCCTGTTGGTTCTGCAACTGTTATGGCAACTTCCTTAGTTGGGTTAACCCAGAAAGTTTTTGTAAATGCATCAGTTGCCTTGTCTGTTGCTTTTACTATTACTTTTACAAAGCTGTCTGGCACATCTGGCTTGTCTTCGCCTTCTTTTTGTTCAACAACATCATGAGCATCAACTGGCTTAATGACTGTGTCTTTTGTGAACATATGACGTTTTTTAAAGTCAAATTTGCCATTTTTTGCCTTATCTTCGTTTTGGTCAATCTTATCAGCTGTCCAATTTATGAAGGTGGTTGATCCGTCTGGCTTAGCTTCTGGGATATTTACCCAAGCCTTTTTATTTACGTAGTAGACCTTGTTGTCCTTGGCTGTCATGTCGCCTGTTGGAGCAACTGTGACTTTTACATATTCTCCAGTTATCTCTTTTAGCTCGCCTTTTTCAGCTTCTGATAGGAACGCTGGTTTTTCTGTGCTAGTTAGAGCTTCGTAGACGTTCTTGTAAATCTTGACTGGAATTTCAAGTTCCATGTCTTCTTTATCATTGCCCTTAAATTTGACTTTTGCCTTGAATTTTATAGTTCTAACAACTTCTTCCTTGTCATGCTTGCCAAGTTCCTTTATTTTTTTATAAACATCCTTATCTGTAAGAGCGTTGCCTTGATCGTCAACGATTGTAACTGTTGCATCAGATGGTAATAGCTTTTCTTTATCTTTTTCTTTATAAACGACTTGATTCTTTAAATCCTCTATAGTTGGACCGAATTTATTTATCCAAGTACCATCAGTTTTTTTGAAGGATTCTGTAGTTACATATTCCTTAGCCACTACGCCTTCCCAATCAAATTTGGCAGTGAATGTATGATTATCTTCTACTATAGTGTTTGGATTTAATAATGGTTTCTCATCCCATTTCTTAAACATCTTGCCACTATCTGGGGTGATGTAGTACTTGCCGGCTTCCTTTGTTTCTCCAGCTTTTAATTCTTTTGGTACTGGAAGGTGGTCTGATTTGAGGCCCTTTATTACATCGTAATTAAGTTCTTTAATATCATTGCCATCTTTATCTTTACCAAAAGAGCCACCCTTGTCTGCCTTGAAGGTCACTCTGACGTATCCATCTGGAACTGGGTCGTCCTTTGGCACTTCAATTACTCTTACGTCCTTATAATAGAAGGTAATCTCATCACTCTTTGTACCATTGATGCCTTCTAATTCATTTGTGTCTTCATTGACATCGAAGATGAGTTGTTGTTGCGGGTCGCTTACAAGCTTCCAACCTGGGATTGGTCTATAGTTTCTAGCATCAAAGTAGCGATTACCATTTTTCACTACTTCTTGATCAATAATTGCCCCGTCTTTTTCATTTTCTGTGCCCTTAAATCTTTCGTCTATATAATTGACCTTGTAGACACGTTTCCTAAATGGTCTGTAGAAGAATTTGAAGATGTTATTTGGGTTGTCTATCATTTTACTTGAATCATCTGGGTCTGGAATCTTTTCTGGTTCTACCCTAAAGGTCTGGAAGAATGAGTTGTTTGATTTTACACGGTTATTGTATGCTTCATACTCATTCTTTAGTTTGCCTGTTAATTTTTCCTCAAGTTCCCCATTACTTGCTAGGAGGTAGTCTCCATTTTGCCTATCACCTGATGCTGCAACAAGGTAGCCTACCCTCTTATCTTCGAGTGTGTCTTCTCTAGGATTATCATCCTTAGTTAAGTCAACCTCGTATTTGTTGTTCAAATAATAGTGTTTTGACTTTACATCGACTCTTTGGTTTGCGACCCAAATTGCCTTGAGGTAGACAGGAGCTACAACGTCGTTACCGAAGGAGTATAGTTCTGGAACCTTGTAGGTTTCGCGATATGAGTTGTCGATTTCGTCTGTATAGTCGCCTGTTGTGGCATCCTTCTTATAACGAATTACTTCCCAGCCCATAAAGGTGTAGCCCTTCCTTGTAGGGTTTTTAGGCTCTACAAGCTTTTGTCTTTGGATAACTGTAAAGACTTGCTTGTCACCATCGTCCTTTTCCTTTTTTGCATAGGTATTTTCTTCCTCTTGGCCTTTGTCTCCTTCTTGTATTGTTTTTCTTTCTGTGGTGACTTTTTCTTCAGAAATTTGTGGTAATTTTCCTCCATCAGGATCAAAGGTCACCTTCCATTTGTAGTCTGGCTCGCCCCACTTTGCGTATAAGTTAAGTGCGTGGTTAGGCATGATTTCGCCCGGGTTTTCCCAAACAAGTTTTGTGCCAGCAGGGTCTAATGCCCAGCCCTTAAATACCATTTGGTCTGAAAGACCTTCTGGTCTTTTAACCTTTAGTTTATTATCTTTTGGATCTGTAAACACAAGGTCTGTAAGTTGTAATTTTTGTAAATTTTCCGGATTATCCAATAAGTTCTTAGGACCTTCCTTGGTACCCACTTTCTTATATTCTTCATTTTCATCTACATCAGGACTTAGGGCCTTTAATGGGAATTCATAGAAAGTGTCTAATTGGTTTTTTGAATTAAAGTAAGAATCATCTCTAATCTTTGATGGGTCGTAGTTAAACCTTAGTGGGTACTTGTTACGAGTGTATTCAAATTTAAGGTAGCCATTTGTTTCAAATCCGTCCCAGCCGTCAGGATCGCCCCAGTCATCGGCATTATTAAAGAAGGCCTTAATAAATTTCATCTTACCTACAGGGCGTGCTCCATACATGTCTGTATACGTCTTAGCAGGGAATGGGGTTACGTCTTCACGCTCATCGTTTTTATCATCTATGCCATCCGAATCAAGAAATTCCGGTTTTTCAGTACCTCTCTTACCAGTAAAGCCTTGAACCTTTGGGTAGCTAGGAGCATAAGTGTCAGAATTGGTATCTGCCTTAGTCCTGTATAGGTCATAGCGGATAATTGTTTCGTCGTCCTTAAAGCCATCCATCCAAAAGTCCATGTGGTGGGGCATAGAGTCTTTTTCTTGCTTTATACCAAAGGAAAGAATTTTATAATCGTACCACTCTAAATTTATGCTTGTTCCATCACCCTTATCTATCTTCTTGGTATAGCCGCCCCAAGTATCGTAGTTTTTCATATCCAAAAATTCATCGGCATTTAATCTATAAGGAGGTGTGTCTAAGTGAACCGGAAAATATGGATTACTATAGTTTGGTCCCCAGCCAAAGGATTGCATGTCTTTGCTAAAGCCCTTGGTTTGCATGGCATCGTTTGGCCAACCTAGCATGAGCTGGTTAAACCTTGCCTTGTAATGGTAAGGATTGCCAGGACCGCCCTTCTTCACTGCCTCGCCTTTAGCTTCATCATATCCCCATATTTCAGGGTAGAAGGTGTTTTCAGCGGGTAGGGCATTCGACTTGGTAAAGTAGAGGTCATAGACTTGTCTGTCGTAGTAGATGTTGTAGACAGTCTTACCTGTTGAATCCACAGACTTAACTAAATTTACATCTTTCGGGTCCTTGTTTTGATCATGAGTTAGAGCTTGGTTGTAGACATAGAATTTATTTAGATAAAGATCTTTTCCACGATTAAATCTATCGCCTTTCCATATCTTATTAAGACGAGCTTGGTTTAGGTCAGGAAAGACGATGTCTTTTACAGACACGTTATTCAAGTCTGGTCTCGAACCTGTGTCTTGGTCTTTATATACACGAGTACCTATATAGTCGTACTTATCTAAAAGTCCGGCATTATCAGCATGGTCTGCCTTTTCTACCCAGAATTGGACAGCATAGTCAGCCTTTTCCTTATCCTTCCATACGGCTGTGAAGGTGACCTTGCTTGCTGGCATAATCAAATTAGCATCAAGATTTTCTATAGCTTTGCCATTTCCATCTTTAATGATTTCATTTGCCTTAAAAGTTTTTCCATCATTTGTTTTTAAATCAACGGATGGCTTCCAGCCTAAAAACTCGCCGCCTACTTTTGTAGGTATAGATTCATCGGCAATTTTAGGAATTACTTGTTCATAATAAAGTGTACGAGCTGGAAGTTCTGTTCCGCCAGCTGTATCAAATGTCACATCAAAATGGGCACGGTTGTAGCGGTATTCCAATACAAAATCCTTGGCATCGTCTGGCACTTGCATAGAAATGGACCTGGCTTCTGGTACATAGCCGTTAATATCTATACCTTTAAGACCAGCTTCATAAGATGTTATAGGTTGGACTTCTAAGGTAGAACCGGTATTTCCATCTTGGAAATTAATAAGCTCATATGATTCAATATCAGATTTTGATAATCCTTTGGTTGTTTTACCATTTTGTACCAAAACTCCATTATTTTCAGTTTCGTTATTGCTTAAATCAAAACTTGTAATAGTCCCATCAGGGTTTGTGTATTTGTCAAAATCAGCTAGGTCAGTTTGGAATATATGCTTGACCTTGATTTGATTTGACCTAGCTTGGTATTTAAAATCTCTTTTTGCCCTATATCTAATACCAGTTTTGTCATCTCCAGATTGTTTGCCTTTTTTTGCTTCATCTACAATATATTGATACTTATCTGTGAAAGAATCTACACCATCAGGCTTCTTATAGCCAGCTAGGTCTGGTAGGTCGATTTTTTTATTAACCTTAGCTTGTTCCTCAGGACTTGCCTTTTCACCCACACTTGCTATGTATGGTTGGTAGTTTACATAGTACCTATCCCCTCTTTTTACCTTATAGTCTGTGCGTAGGGTGTAAATTTCAGGTTGTTCTGGGTTTTTAGTAAAATCTTTGGCATTATCTGTATTTGCTGGCACAACAGGCAAAGAGTTGCTATTAGTATTATTAACTATCTCCGCTGGCGAGCTTTTATAAGTCACGCCACTTGCAAAGGCCGGGGCGATATTTGATGCCATCATGGTAGTGGCTATCACTAGGGCCATTAGCTTCCTTAATTTCTTCATCTTCTTCTCCTAACTTTCACTGTTGTTTTATATATAGTTTATTGATTTAAAATTCCATTATATCACCTTTTATTATACACCAAACCATGAAAAATTTAAACATTAATCGTCAATTATATATTGATAGTTGCAAAATAATTTGATAATTCTTATTTTGTCAAAAAAAATTTTAAAAGTGATATTTCCCCTGCACATTGTATAATAAATCCGAGGTGTATTATGATTGAATATTTAAAAGAGCAAGGCATCGACGAGAGATTGATTGCCCAATTAGAAAAATATAGACAAGAAAACGGACTTGATAACAACGACAGGATAATAAAACCTGAGTACAAATACTATGGAAAAGATGTATTGGAACAGGCGATTGCAGCCCTCCTTGCAGGCAAAAATATCCTTCTTACTGGGGCAAAGGCTACTGGCAAAAACGTCCTTGCCTCAAACCTTTCCTATCTTTTCAAAAGACCAACTTACAATGTTTCCTTCCATGTCAATACTGACTTTGCTTCCCTCATAGGAGCTGACACTTTCAAAAATGGAGAGGTGACTTTTAGGAAGGGACCTATATATGAAGCAGCAATTAAGGGTGGCTTTGCCATCTTGGATGAGATTAACATGGCAAAAAACGAGGCTATTTCTGTCCTCCACGCGAGCCTTGACCACAGGAGAATTATCGACATATCTGGTTTTGACAAGATAAGTCTTGATCCCAATACTAGGTTTATTGGAACTATGAACTATGGCTACGTTGGCACTCGTGAGCTTAACGAAGCTCTTGCTTCGAGGTTTATGATTATAAATGTGCCAAATATTACCAAAGCAAATCTCGATTTACTCCTAAAGGATAATTTCCCAAGTCTTAAAGAAAAATACAGACTCGCTTTGATTGATATGTTTATCTCCCTTCAATTAAAGAGCGAAAACAACGAAATTTCTACCAAGGCTGTGGACCTCAGAGGTCTAATCGGGGCGATTGAAACTATGAAAATAGGTCTTAATCCTTTTGACGCAATCAAGATGGGTCTTGTTAATAAGTCCTTTGACAAGTTTGAAAGGGATTTGGTACTTGATTTGATAAAGACAAAAATTCCTGAAAAAATAGACGAGAGTGTCTTTGATGAGTGAGAATTTTGACAAGATAAGAGAATATAATATCATCTGGGACTTTGCAGAAAATTACGACTTTTTGCCACAAAAATCCTATCCTATGGATGAAGTCTACAAGAATATGACTAGGGGTTTTATCATCAAGACCTTTGATTTTAAGGTTTTGGACTCGTATTTTGATTATCTCAGGGCTGAAAGTCCATTTTTTTCAGAATTTTCCTTCATAACCAATCTCTTGATGGAAGATATTGCCTACAAGAGTCTTGCCAAGGACAATCTTGTCATAGGTTCTTTTAGAAAGGATTTTGCCAAAAAAGCCCTCAGAAAATACAACTTCCACGAGGCAGACAACCTTAATGAGCAAATCGAAAAAGCCTACTACGGAAAAATTTTGGCTAAGCCAATCACAGAGGGTCCATTTTTTAGGACAATTTATAGGGATATTTTTAAAATTTACGAGCTTGATACAGGTAGGCTCATCGAAAAATTAAACGAAGTCTTTAAGACCTATTTCCGTTTTGAAAAGTCTAAGGAAAATGAATCCCTCCTTAAGGAGATGATCAAGGATAAGAAGCCCAAGAATTTTAAAAATAACAAGAAGGACGCCAAGGACTTTGATTTTTCAGATGACTTTATCAAGGACCAGTTTAACATTGGGTCGGCAGAGTTTACGGGAAATATTTATCTTGAAGAAAAAAACAAGGACATGGATAGGCACCTTATCCTCTTAAATCTCGATAAGGAAGGCTACCATGGTAGTGACAAATTTATAGAAGATTTTTATGGCAAGTCTGTATTTCCTGAAATGAGGGTCAGATCTCTCGAGAAGAAACTCGCAACAGGTGTCCATGCTGGCAAATTTTTATATTTTACCAAGGGAGTTTACACCGATAGCCCAAATGCCAAGTTTTATAAGAAGAACAGGGATGAGGTTTTTTCTAAAAACAAGGATTATATAGAAAAAAATCTCGCCATAAACAACCGTTCCATCAAGGAACTCGCCCAGACAATAAAAAATTCCATAGCTAACTACGAGGACTTTGCCGATGTCAGCAAGGCCTACGGGATTGTGGATTCTACAAAGGCTTGGAAGGCAAGTGTCTTAAAAGATTTCAATATTTTTGATAATGTGGAAAATGACGACGTTTCAACTTTCAAAGTTGACTTGCTTTTGGATTCTTCGGCGAGTCAAAGAAACAGGCAGGAGGTCATCGCCAACCAAGCCTACATCATTGAAAATGCAATGGATGAAGTCGGCATTCCTATAAGGGTCATGTCTTTTTCAACCCTTCGTGACCACACTGTCTTCAATCTCTTTAGGGACTACAACGAAAAACACAACAACAAGGAAATTTTCAAATACTTTGCCTCTGGATCAAACAGGGACGGACTCGCTTTTAAGGTTTTAAATGAATTGATAGATAAGACTAAGGATAATGAAAAACACATAGTAATTATTCTTTCAGACGGCAGACCAAATGACGAGAAAGCCAATATTAATACTGTAAAACTCCTTGAAAAAGAGCAGTATGTCGGTGATGTGGCAGTGAATGACACTGCCAAGGAGATTAGAAATATAAAAAACGAAGAGATATCTGTTCTTGGCGTTTTTACTGGCGAAGACGAAGATATAGAAAATGGAAAACTGATTTATGGGACAGATTTTTGTAGGATAACCAGCCTTGAAAATTTCTCCAAAATCGTTTCAATTTTTATGAAAAATACTATTATGAAAATATAAAAGATTCTCTCATTTATGGGATTTCTCCTCCCTCTGGTCATCGAAATGACCCCGGTTGAGATTAGGCTTATGGAAAACAGCGATGCACTTTCATCACACAAAGTCATTCCGAGCGAAAGCGAGGAATCTCATAAACTAGGAGCCTTTTTACCATAAATCGGAAAATTAGTGATATTTGTAAAAAACAAAGATGGCATACTTAAGCCAAAAGCTTAAGAGCCATCTTTTTTAGTACCTATTTTTTCTTTTTCTCCTTGCCACCCTCTTTGGGTCTTGGTTTTTTTCAAAAAACTTGTGGTAGAATTGGTTGACAAGGTCCATTACTTCTGGAATTCTTACTAGCAAGATAACTACTAAGTAAACAAAGCCTGCCACAAGGATTGCCCCGAAGATAGCAAGCAGGTGAGAAATTTTACCAGCAAGCATGGTGTATGTTAGGTTTGCCAAGTAGGCCATAAGTCCTGTTGCGACAATGATTTTGCCTAGGGAAAGAAGGGTTTGCCTTAAGTTAAAGGAACCGAAGTTTGCCCTAAATTTGTAAAGCATCATCATTGATCCAAGGGCTGTTGAGACTACTGTAGCATAGGCAAGGCCTTGGATGTCGAAAATTTTTATCAAAACAAAGTTTAAAATAACATTTAAAACTTGCTGGATTACTACAATTATTACAGGAGTCTTGCTATCGCCAACTGCATAAAATCCCCTGTCCACAACATCTGATAGGGATTGAAAAATGATGTAAGGTGCGTAAGCTGAGAGCAGACTTGCTACTATGATTGTATCATCACTTGTAAAAGCATTTCTCTGGAAAATCAACTCGATTATAGGTGCTGACAAAACGGTCATGCCTATTGTGGCAGGGATTACCAGACTCATGGTTGTTACAACTGCAGATGAGATTGATGCCTTCATTTCTTTGATTTGCCCAGATTGACCAAGGGAGGCTATCTTTGGGAAAATCGCTGTTGTAACAGAAACTGTGATTACGCCTGTGATTAGGGTAAGCATAGTTTTTGAATAAAATAATTTTGAAATGGCTGCCTTTCCAAAAAAGTAGGATGCCATAGAGTTATCTGCTATTATAGAAAGTTCTCCAGCGGCTGATGAAATAATTATTGGCACTGCCACAATCATCAGGTTTTTGACATACTTGTTGTGGATGTCTATAATTTTTTTATGCTCAAAACCCGCCTGCCTTACTGCTTTTGGAAATAATATATATTGCAAAACATTTCCCAAAAGTGCCCCTACTATGAGCAAGTAGGAGTTACCAGTTATGCCTGTAAGGACTGTGAATATGATGATTACAATGTTCATCAAAATTCCAGTGATGGCTGGGTCAAAGAAATTGCCCTTGAGGTTTAAATATCCCCTGAATATTGCAGAATACAAGTAGGCAAAGACCGCAAACATCATTATCCTAGTGAAATTTGTCGCCAGGTCTAGCCACTTGCCCTCAAGGTCCGGGCTTAGGATTTTTGAAAATGGCCTTGCAAAAATTATCCCAAAGATTACTGCGAAAAGAGCAAAGCGCATCAAAATATTAAAGACATTTGATGTAAATTCTTCTGCAGCTTCGATTCCCTCTTCATTTTTTGCCTTGTTATATATAGGGATGAAACCCGAAATAATACCCATTGCCACGAAGTTCGATACCACTACTGGGAGGGTATTTGCTGTTGTATATACACTTTTTAAATCACCTGCTCCGATGTAAGATGCCATCACAGCTTCTCTGGCAAAACCAAAGACCTTGGATATGATGGTTATTATCATGAGCATAAATGTAGTTTGTCCCATAAAACCTCTCTTTATGTCTTATTTTACTATTATATCATTTTGGTAATCAAAGACAAATTTAAGGCTTTAGGAATTTTTCCTTCCCTTGACCAAAATTTTCTCATCAGCTATGGAAAGGCTTGATAGAGAGTGGCTTACAAGGAGGACTGTCTTATCCTCGGCTTCTTCTTTGATTGATTTTAGGATACTCGCTTCATTAAGAATATCAAGGTTGCTGGTTGGTTCGTCAAAAAGCATGAGGTCTGAGTCATGGAGGAAGGCTCTTGCTATGCCTATTCTCTGTCTTTCACCTGCTGATAAGGTCGAACCCAGTTCCCCTGCCCTAGTTTCATATCCGTCTGCCAGAGATGAAATAAAATCGTGGATTGAAGCTTTTTTTGCAGCCTTTATTATCTCTTCATCGCTTGCATCAAGTTTTGCAAGTCTGATATTGTCTTTTAGGCTAGTATTAAAAATATAGGTGTCTTGGGCGAGGAGACTTTGCATTTTTCTTAATCTTTTGCTAGGAATTTCCTTTATATTTTCATTATTAATAGTAATAGTTCCCTGGTCTACATCCCAAAATCTCATAAGGAGCCTTAGGAGGGTTGATTTTCCAGACCCACTTTTGCCATAAAGGCCAAAAATTTTGCCCTTATTAATTTCCAAAGAAAAGTCTTCGAGGATTTTTTCTTCGCCATAGGCAAAGGAAATATTAGATATTTTTGCAGATTCGAATGCTTCTTTTTCGTCATCACCGAGTACTTCTTCTACCATCGGATCTTCTTCCAAGAGGTCTAGAACCCTGTCCCCACTTGCAAGGGTGTGGGATAGGATGTTGCCAAGGTTTGATAGGGCAACGAAAGGACCAAAGCTTGAAAACATGGCTATAGTAGGGATAATAAAGCCCCTTAGGTCAATGATGTTGTTTTGGTAGAGCATAAGTGATAAAAAGAGCATGGCAAAGGAAAATCCTAGGATTAAACCACCAATTAGGACTTCCGAGCATGCCTTTATCTGGTCTAGGTTGTTGGCAGTTGCTCTTAGCTTTCTAGATTTTTTTCTAAGAATGAAAACTTGTCTTTCTCTTAGGTCAAATTGCTTGACCTCTTCCATATTTCTGATAGTTTCAAGGACAAAGGAGTTTAAATCTCCTGTTTTATTCCTTAGGTCAAGACCAAGACTTGAATTTTTCCTACTAATTATAAGGGGAGCTAGGATGCCAAGACTAGCGTAGGCAAAAAACGCCAAGATAGCTTGGTAGATAGAAAAGCTTCCTATGAAAATTTCCATAAAAACCAAATAGGTAATCGCTATACCAATTGGTGAAATTGTGTGAGCATAGAAAACCTCGAGGAGTTCTATGTCTGATGTGATTAGGCTTATGAGGTTGCCCTTGTCCTTGCCAGCAAGTTTTGCCGGAGCTAGACTTCTCATTTTTTTAAAGACAAGGTGTCTGATTTTCGCCAAAATTTTAAAGGCTAGGTAGTGGTTGGCGTATTGCTCAATGTAGTGGAAAATCCCCCTAAAGACTGCAAGAGCAATCATGATCTTGATTATTAATAAGGTTTTTCCGTCATTGGCATAGTTTGACAAAATTCCATAGCCTGCAAGGATGGTGACAAAACTTGCGCAAAGGTGACCGAGACTGCCGATAAAAATGGCTAGGACCATGACAGGTTTGAGTTCGCCAACTAGACCTATCATATTTTTCATGATGGCAAAGCCAGATCTTCTATTTTTCATATCCTACCCCCTTTGCATAAGAACAAAGCTCTTCTTGCTTGTCAAAAATATTTTTATAAGCCTCGCATTTTTCATATAAGTAGGCGTGGCTGCCTGAATCTTGGATTTTTCCGTTCTCTAGGAAGTAAATCCTATCGCTATTAACTAAATTTATTAGCTTGTGGGAAATAATTAAAACTGCCTTTTCTTTGGCAAGTTTTTGGATTATTTCCATTATTTGTGCCTCATTTGGCCCATCAATATTGCTGGTTGCCTCATCAAAAATATACAAGAGGCCACCTGACAAAAATGCCCTGGCAAGGACTAGCCTTTGTCTTTGACCACCAGATATATTCGAAGCATTTTCCAAAATTTCTGTATCAAGCCCATCTTCGCCCATAAAAAAGTCGTAAAGATTAACCTTCTTTAGGGCATCAAGCATTTTTTCGTCAGTAATATCCTTGCCTGCTATTTTCAAATTTTCTCTAAGACTTCCCTTGAAGAGTCTACCATCAAAATCTACATTTATTATCTTTTTGTTAAGGCTTGTTGGATCATAGGCATTTTTTTCAAGGCCGTTTATCAAAATTTTTCCTTCATAAGTAAGGCCTGGATTTTTAATTAGCTTGGCGATAGTTGACTTGCCTGACCCACTTAGACCAACAAGGCTTATTAGGTTGCCAGTTTTTATTTCAAGATCAATGCCATCAAGAATTTGCCTATCTCCATCATAGGAAAAGCCTAGCTGGTCAAAGTTAACTTGAATATTTTCTCCACCTAGAGTTTCTCCACCTAAGTTCCTATCATAGCTATCAATTAGGACCATTAATTTGTTTGAGGCCGCTATTCCATTCATGGCTATGTGAAAATATGAACCAAGGAGCCTTAGAGGAAGGAAAAATTCAGCTGCTAATAGACTGATGAAGACAAGACCAAAGATATTTATATCCCTTTGGCTAAATTCCATCAGAGCTACCCCGATGCCTGCGGCAGCTCCACCATAGGCAATAATATCCATCACAGAAGTAGAATTTAATTGCATAACCAAAACTCTCATAGTCGCTTTTCTGAATTTTTCTGCAAAACTATCCATCAAATCTTGCCTATAAGAGTCTGCTCCATAGGATTTTAATTCATTTAAGCCTTCTAAGTTTTCTAGAAAAATATCAGCCAAGCTCATGTAGGATGTCCAGTAGGAACCCAAAAGTTTCTTGGCGATTTTTTGAATTAAAATTATGGAGACCGGTATGAGTGGCAAGCAAATAAGGAGGGTAATGGCTGCATTTATACTTATGTAAGCAATTAAGGCAAAAAGTATAAGGGCAGATGTTAGTGAATAATAAAGTTGTGGAAGATATGATGTAAAATAAATCTCCAACTGGTCTACTCCCTCAACAGCCAATTGTAAAATAGCTGATGTTGGGAGCTTTTCCTCAAAGCCTATCCTATCATCCATGAGCTTTGCAAAAATAATTCTTCTCATTTTTTCCTTGATGAATTTTGTAGAAGAAAAGGAAATCCTAGTTACCATGTATTGGCAAAAAAGTTTGATAGACAAAAATAAAAGTCCATAGATGACAATTCTCACTAGGGAGATTTCTCCTATTTTTTGGCCAAAAACCTTTGACATCACTTCGCCAAAGATGCATACTATGCCTATTTGCATAAAAAGAGCTAGGTACCTAAAAAATAAATTTAGGTATAAGTATTTTTTTGATCCCTGTAGGATTGCTACAAGTTTTTTATTAACCATAAACCACCTCGTCTAATAATCTCTATTGATTTCATTTTATCATAGGAAATAGAACCACGCAATTGATTTCAGTATCAGATTTTAACCAAAGTACTTTTGAAAACTTATTAATTGGCAGGAAAAAAGAGGAGCTATACTCCTCTTTTGAATAATTTTAATATTTATTTTTGTAAGACGCTATCGTTTGGTCTATCTTCTACTGGAATATTTGTATTGTCTGCTGGAGATATGAAGATTGATGCTGCTGAGAAATCTTTAACTGCCTTTCCAGATTTTTTGATATCAACAACTGTACCAGGGCCACCAACGCAACCTCCCATACAAGCCATGCCTTCGATTAACTTGCCATTCATCTTGCCAAGTTTTGCCATTCTAGCTAGTTTCACGCAGTCAGCTAGGCCTTCTGCATTTTCCATATTTACTACTGCATCAGGGTCGATTTCGTGGATTCTCTTTTCAACAGCTTGGGCAACACCACCACTTACAGCGTAGTACCTACCAGTTTGAGAAGCATCCATAATATCGTCTTCTACTTCTATTTCAGCTGGCTCTATGCCCTTAGCAAGGAGCATACCTAAAAGTTCTTCGTAGGTAATTACAAAATCAATAACTTCTGCAACTTCTGGTTCAAGGGCTTCAAGCTTTTTAGAAATACATGGTCCGATGAAAACTACTTCGCAGTTTGGATCACGTTTTTTCATTTGCTTACCTGAATATATCATAGGTGTGGATGACTCAGAAATCTTATCGTTGATGTCAGGGAAATTTTTCCTTACCATGAGTTTCCATGAGAAGCAGCAAGATGTACCCATAAATGGTATTTTGCCTGTTGGCACAGATTCTAAGAATTCGTGTGCTTCATTCATTGTAGTAAGGTCAGCACCCAGACCTACCTCTATCATATCATCAAAGCCTAGCATTTTGACAGCTTCTCTGATTTGTTTTGGACTTACATTCGCACCAAATTGACCTACAAAAGATGGGGCTACTATAGCGTAAACTTTTCTATCTGATTGGAGAGATTTGATTAATTGATAAATTTCTCCCTTATCTGATATAGCTCCAAATGGACAGGTTATTATACACCTACCACAAGCCACGCACTTATTTTCATCGATTGATGCACGACCTAGTTCATCTGATTTAATTGCCTTTACACCGCAGCTTTCTGCACATGGTCTTTTTTGATGGTTTATAGCATTGTATGGGCAAGCTTCTACACACTTACCACATTTGATACACTTATCTTGGTCTATTTTTGCACCCTTAGATGAATAGCTTACAGCATTTTTAGGACAAACATTTACACATGGGTGACCTATACAAGCGTGGCATTGGTCTGTAACTGTGACCTTGTTTTCTGGACAAGCCTCGCAGGCGATCTTGATTACAGATACTAATGGTGGATGGTAAATTCTCCTATCAACATCCATATCAGCAAGACCAGCTGTGATTGCTTCTGTCTTATCAGCAGTTCTTGCATCTAGACCTATACACATTCTTAGTCTTTCGCCCATTACAGCTCTTTCTCTAAAGATATTTTCCCTGTAAGATGCTTCCTCACCAGGTAAAATATTATAAACTTCATTTCCTATATCTGTCAGTGGTCTATTTTCATAGGCAATCTTTGCAATTGCCTCGAAGGCCATCCTTCTAATATTTAATATATCTATGTACGATTCTTTCATTTAATACCTCAACTAACCTATTCTTATATTATTTATTAATTTCTGACTTTCTTTTATCTCTTTCAATCTTAAGTTCAGCATACATTTTTTCCATAAGAACTTCTGGTTTAGCCTTGGTTATGTACTCTTCATCTATTTTTACTATAGGTGATAATCTTTGTGAATTTTCGACTTCATCCATAACATTCTTATAAACTATTTCAATTTCTGGTGCTTGGCCTAAATTATCTACTTCATAAGCAATTTCAACGTCTTTTTTAACAAGCTCGGCAGAGTCATGTAAGTACTCATTACCATGAGCTGTGCACCTTGCGCATGAACATATAGTTACCTTCATCTTAGTCTCCTTTTTATATTCTCACTATGATTGTATCAAATATAACAAAATATTTCAATATGAATTATAGATATTCCTTAACAGGTATTTCTATAATAAAAGTAGAACCCTCTCCTAGCTTGCTTTCTATATCTAATTTAAAGCCGAGGGTATCGGCTATGTGTTTTACAATAGAAAGGCCAAGGCCAGTTGATTTAAGCTTCCTATCCCTTGATTTATCAACCACAAAAAACCTCTCAAAAACTCTTTTTATATCGTAACTTGCTATTCCTATGCCAGTGTCTTTTATAAAAATCCTAAGCGACCTATCTATAAGAATCGAAGAAATTTCGATAGACCCACCTTCCTTGTTGTATTTAATAGCATTTTCATAAATGTTTGATAAAAGGTCCACAAAAAGAGATTTGACTGTGTGAATCCTGTAGGAAGTCAAATTATTTTCCACTTTTATATTTTTTTTATCTGAATTTTGCCTAAACTTATCGATGATAATATCCATCTCTTCCTTGATATCAACGTAGGATTTTTCTATATCAAGGCCTTTTTCATCAAGTTTTGAAAGTCTAAGGATATCGTCAATTATTTCAAGGAGCCTATTTCCCTCATCAAAAATTATCTGGGCAAATTTTTTAACGTCTTCTTTTTTGGCTATCCCTGTAGCAATGAGCTCTGCATAGCCATTTATAGAGGTGAGGGGACTTTTTAGTTCGTGGGTGACATTGGCAGAAAATTCCCTTCTCATAAGCTCTGCCTTCCTTGTTTCTGAATAATCAATGATAATTACTACAAAACCCATGTTGCCATCCTCATAAATTGGGTCGATGAAAATCTTTAGGTGGTAGGAATTTACATCAAGGGCCAGGCTTTTTGATCTGGATAAAATCCTCGCTTCTCTTAAGGCGAGCTTGTATTCTTTGTCATCTATGAGCTTATCAAGCCTAACCTTCTCATCCTTATTTAAAAAAACCTTGGCCGAATCATTCATCAGTTCTACCCCACCCTTAGGATCAAATACTATAAAGCCTTCTTCCATATTTGAGGTAATATTTTTTAACTCTTTGATTTGCCTTTTTAAGATGGAAATATTTTTCTCAAGCTTGATATTTTTGTTAAGAAGCTTGCCATAAATCTTACCTACATCTTCAAAATCTTCGCCAATGTGGTTAAAATCGTAGTATTTGTCAAATTTCGAAATTTCTTTGGCATAGGTATCTAGTCTTTTGTCGATATAAAAGTGAGATGATGCCAACAAAATCATTAGAATAGCCCAAAATAAAAGACAGAGTTTGTATTGGTTTGTATAAAAACTAACAACCACAGCAAGGACGGTCGCTATGGTTGTTGTAATAATTAATGATTTTTTAGTTAACTTTTTCATATCTCTCCAAATTTATAACCAAGGTTTCTTACGGTTGAAATGTAGGAGCCTACATCCTTTAGCTTGGATCTGAGGCTTGCTATATGAACATCAACAGTCCTGGTCTCACCTTGGTAGTCATAGCCCCAGATTTTTAGAAGGAAATCTTCCCTGGTGATGACATTTCCCATATTGTTCATAAATAAAAATAACATCTCAAATTCCTTGTAGGTAAGGTCGATTTTTTCTCCATTAACCTTCACAGTTCGTTTTTTGGTATTAATGCTTAGATTTTTGTAGGTGAGATGGTCACAATCAGCCTTATTTACTCGACGCAAGATAGCCTTGACCCTTGATAGAAGTTCTAGGATAGAAAATGGTTTGGTTATATAATCATCAGCCCCACTTTCAAGGCCCAAAACCTTGTCAAATTCATCAGTTTTTGCCGTAAGAATTATAACAGGTATATCAGAAAATTCCCTAAGCTCTTTTAGGATTGTGACTCCGTCATTTTCTGGAAGCATGAGGTCTAGAAGCAAAAGTTCGCAGGGATTCTCCCTAATTTCCTTTACTATAGACCTACCATCCTCAAAGGATTTTACTTGATAGCCTTTTTCAGTAAGAGCATAGGATACTAGATTTCTAATTGCCCCATCATCTTCAACTACGTATATCATTATAACCTCGTTGCTAAGTCTGCCACCCTGGCAAGCCTGTCGCCAAGCCTTTCAAAGTATTTAAAAAGTAAAATTTTATTCGATAATTCTACTGCACTTATCTTGTCATTTTTATTTTCGTCTGCCGCAAAATTAATGGCATCCATAAATAAGTCGTTATTAATTTGGTCTTTCTCGATTGTGGCAAGGGCTAGGTCCTTATTATTGGACACAAAGGCCCCTATGCCATCTTCTAGCATATTTTTTTCATTTTTGATGAAATTTTTAAGAAAATCTATTTCTTTTTCAGAAAGCCAATAGGATTTTAAGATTTCTGCTGCTGAATTTAGGTGACTTGCTATTCTTTTGAAGGTTGAGGCAAGTTTTATTTCCATTTGCAAGAGCCTAAGATCTTTGGCCACAGGTTGTTGGAGTGCCAAGAGTTCAAAGCAAAAGCTCTCTATTCCAGATGCTGCTCTTCTGATGTCGTCATAGAGTTCTATGACATGATCTAAATTTTCATCGTTTTTATTGTCAAGATAAAGGTCAATCCTATCATAGGAAATAAGGATTAATTGGCTTACTTCCCTGGTCATATCCTTGATTGATCCCAAATCACTATTAAACCTAGTCCTCATTATCCAAACCTTCCTGTAATATAATCTTCAGTCCTTTTATCAGCTGGGTCTTCAAAAATCTTTTTGGTTTCATCCATCTCTATTACCTCTCCTGTTAGGAAGAAGGCTGTTTGGTCTGATATCCTTGCTGCCTGCTGCATGTTGTGGGTTACAATTACTATGGTGTATTTTTCCTTTAACTCATCCATCAAGTCTTCTATGGCAGATGTGGATATTGGGTCAAGGGCGCTTGTAGGCTCATCCATTAGGATTATTTCAGGATTTACCGAAAGGGTTCTAGCTATACAAATCCTCTGTTGCTGGCCACCGGAGAATGATAGGGCGTTTTGGTCAAGTTTATCCTTAACTTCATCCCAAATTGCAGCGGCCTTTAGAGAATTTTCTACAATCCCATCTAAGGTGTCCTTATCCTTAATACCTGAAAGCTTTGGCCCATAGGTTATATTGTCATAAACGGACTTGGAGAAGGGGTTTGGTGCTTGAAAGACCATGCCGACATTACGACGTAAGCTTACAAGGTCCACGTCTTTTTTATAAATGTCAGCTCCATCTATTTCTATTAAACCTTCTATCCTACACGAATCAACAAGGTCGTTCATCCTATTAAAACATTTGAGAGTTGTAGACTTACCACAACCAGAGGGTCCTATAAAGGCTGTAACCTTACCCTTTTTGATATCCATATTTATTTTTTTAAGGGCCTTAAAATCTCCATACCATAAATCTAAATCTTTGACTAAGATGGCTGTGCCCTTATCTTCAACATTTCTTTGAGCTATTATTGATTTGTTTTTCTTATTTATTTGCTGGGCCTTTTTATAGATGTCATCTACTAAAGGTCCCTTATCTTTTACTTTTTCCATTATCGCTCCTAAGCTTTTACAATTTTTTTACTAATCTTTGCTGAAACGAAGTTTATTACGACAACAAAGACTAGGAGGAGGACTGCTGTGGCGTAGGCTTCCTTAACGTGGAAACCTTCTGACGAAATGACGTACATGTGAACTGCCATAGTCCTTGCTGACTTAAATAAGCCCTTTGGTATATCAGTGTTTGATCCCATAGTGAAAATTAGGGCGGCTGATTCACCTACAATCCTACCTGTTGATAAGAATATTCCTCCTAGAATTCCGTCCATGGCATCTGGTATGATGACCTTAAAGATAGTTTGGATTTTTGTGGCCCCAAGGGCAAGAGAGGCGTGAGCCTGAAGGGGATTTACAGTCAAAATTGCCTCCTCAGTTGTCCTTATTATGGTCGGAAGAACCATGATTGCCACTGTCAAACATCCTGCTAGGATGGAATACTTCATTCCTAAGCCGTAGCCTTTTGCTGATACAAAAAACAAGTAACCAAAAAGACCGTAAACTATAGAGGGAATTGATGATAAGATTTCAGTTGAAAACCTAACGGACTTGATAAGAAACTTATTTTTTGCGTAGTTTGAAAGATAGATTGCAGTAAAAATTCCTATAGGAAGGGCAATTATCAAAGTCAATCCTATAGTCACCAAAGTTGTTATTAGAGCAGGCATGAGGGAAACATTGTCTGTGGTATATTTCATTTCAAATAAGGATGGGCTGATATTTGGTATGCCCTTTATTAAAATATAGGAAATAATAATCCCAGCCATGGCATAGCCAAGAAATGTTAGACCTATTATTAAAGCCTTATAAATTTTACTCATAAAAATCTCCTATAATCTTTCTTCACTTTTAGATCTTATAATATTAAATCCAACATTAATTATTAGGATAAATATAAATAAAACCATGCCTGTGGCGATTAGGGCTTGTCTATGAGTCCCTGATGCATATCCCATTTCTAGGACGATATTGGTTGTTAGGGTCCTGGCTCCTTTTAAGATTGAACTTGGCATTACAGGTTGATTACCTATAACTAGGTAAACTGCCATGGTTTCACCAATGGCCCTACCGATGGCAAGGATTATTGATGAAAATATCCCAGATCTAGCATAAGGCACTAAGATTTTTCTGATAGTTTCTTCCTTGGTTGCCCCAAGGGCGAGAGACCCTGTCATGAAAGTCTTAGGCACTTGCCTTAGGGAGTTTTCTGAAATATTTACCATGGTTGGCAAAATCATAAAAGCTAGGAGGATAGATGCACTTAGCATATTCATACCTGATTTAGCCTTAAAAATATCTTTTATTAGGGGCACAAGGACCATCATAGCAAAAAATCCATATACAACTGATGGTATAGCTGCCATAAGGTTCATCAGAGCCTTAAGAGGTTTGTAGGATTTTTTTGCATAATAGGCCATAAATATTGAAATTGCAAGACCGAATGGAAGTGCTATTATGGTTGATAAGCTGGTTACTATTAAAGAACCTATAATCATTGGATAAATTCCAAATCTCGGATTGCCTGCAGTCGGTTTCCAAACCTTGCCGGTTATGAATTTTAAAAGTCCGTATTCATTTACAAACTTAAGACCTTCAGAAAATATGAAGTAGATTATAAGAAGTATCAAAAATACGGACATTACTGCAGACAAGAGGAAAATTGTTTCGCCAATTTTTTCTCTTATCTTTCCCATTTTACTTTCCTAGTTCGCTTGTATTTCTAAGCTCGCCCTTAAAGATTTGTTTAAGTTCATCCATTGTAAGGTCTTCTACCTTGCTTGATGGATTTACTACTACTGCGATACCGTCTGTTGCGATTACTTCTACGGCAAGTTTATCTTTTTCTTCATCTTTTAGCTCTCTAGAGGCCATTGCTATATCAGCTGCTCCGTCGATTACTGCTTCTATACCTGCAGATGAACCTGTTGATTGTATTTCAATCTTACTATCTGGGTTAAGCTCTTGGTATTTTTCTGCCATTTTTTGCATAAGTGGGGTTACAGATGTAGAACCAGCTACTGTAAGGGTACCAGATACTTTCGCTGGTTCATATTTCTCTGTATCCTTTAGGGGAACATAGCCTTCTTCTAGGGTAAGGGCTTGAGCTTGTTCTGATAGACAGAATTTTAAAAAGTCTTTAGCTAGGTCGTTTATTTTGTCTTCCTTATAAGCTAGGTTAAATGGTCTTGAAATTTTGTAGGTGCCATTTACTATATTTTCTTCTGTGGCTTCTACACCTTCGACTTTTACTGCTTTTACAGTATCATTTAGGGAGCCAAGTGAAATATAGCCGATGGCTTCTTTATCTTGGCTTACTGTTTGCATAACACCGTTAGTTGAGTTTTGGACAATGGCTTCCTGGGTTGTCATATCTTCCTTAGAGCCATCAACTTCTTCTTCAAGGCCAACAAGTTCTATAAAGGCACCCCTTGTACCCGAACCTTCTTCACGAGATACAACTGAGAAATCATAATCTTCTTGATTTGCTGTTTCGGTTGATTGTTCTTTTTCTGCTGGTGCCTGTTCTGTTTGAGTTTCTCCTGGTTTTTCTTCTGCCTTTTGATCCTTACCACATCCAGCAAGGATAAGTCCAAGTGAAAGTGTTGCTGCTAGTATTTTCTTATTAGTTATTTTCATTATTATCTCCTTAAGTTTTTTAACTTAAGTCTATAATACTAGGTCATTATTCGAAAGGTTTTAAATCTTTGTAAAACTTATGTAAAATAAAGCAAAAAAAGGCGAGGGTTTCCTCGCCTAAAAATCATTATTTTTTCAATCTCTAAAGACTTATTCTGCAACAGCTTCTTGTCTCTTATCTGCTTCTGTTTCTGGAATTACTACGTTCATCAAAATTGATGTAATAGCTGCAAGGACTACTGGAGAAACTCCGATGGCATTTTTAAGAGCTTCTGGCATAAAGTTTACTCCTGCTCCTTCTGCTGTTGTAACTATGGTTGTAAAACCAAAACCAATGGCAATAGCAATACCTACTATGGAAGTATTTCTAACTGTGAGAGGTTGCTCGGTTATCATCCTAATTCCGTTCATAGTGATGGCTGCAAATACTGAAAGAGTTGCACCACCTACTACTGGGGCTGGGATGGTTGTTAGTAGTGAAGATATTTTTGGCATAAAACCTGCCACAAGGATAATTAAACCTGCTTGGAAAAATACCCTCCTATTGATAACCTTATTTACTGAAACAATACCTGCATTTTGTGAAAATGTAGCTGTTGGAAGACATCCAATGAAGGAGCCAATCACATTTGCTACACCAAAGCCAACTATACCACCCCTAAGCTCGTCATCGGTAGGGTTTCTGTCCATACCACCGATTGTAGTTGATGACATATCGCCAATACCTTCTATACAGGTAACCATAAAGATGATTACAAAAGAAATTATAGCAGATGGGTCAAATTTTATGCCAAAGTGGAGTGGGGCTGCAACAGATATCCAGCCTGCTTCCTTAACAGGTGTTAAATCAATCATTCCAAAGAAATAAGCGATAATATAGCCAACAACCATGGCAAATAAAACTGAAGCAAGTTTGCTAATACCCTTACCAAAATGATTTAAACCAACATTTACAAGAAGGGTAATAATGCCAACAAGCCAATATTGCCACGCTCCCCAGCCAGGAGCTGTTACTGATCCTGCTCCACCCATGTTAGTAATTGCAACAGGATAAAGAGTAAGACCTATGGCTAAAACTACAGTTCCTGAAACAAGTGGTGGGAAAAATGGGGTTATGTATTTAAGGGCAAGACCAAATACTATAGAAACTATAGCACCAATAAGTTGGCTACCTAAAACAACTGCTACAATCCCAGCAGGGCCTGCCGATTCAAATTGACTACAAAGGGCAATCATGGTTGGCACATAAGCAAAGGATACACCGTAAATCATTGGTAGCCTGCTACCTAAAATACCTATTGGATAAAGCATTATAAAGGAAGTGAGGGCAGAGCCAATGAGTGCCATTTGAACGATAATAATACTATCTGCATGACTTAGTCCTGCTCCTTGAGCAAAAATCAAAGCTGGTGCTACACAACCTGCAATCATAGCGATTACGTGTTGAAGCGCTAGAGGGAAGGCCTCTTTGAAGGAAACTTTGCCTTCAAATTGAAACAATTCTTTAAATTTACTTTCCATTATCTCTCCTATTTTTATTTGGATAAAGAAAAAGTCACCCTCAGGTGACAAAATTATTCACTTATCCTAGTTCCGGACTAGAAATGGCTTTGATAATTAAATATAAATTAGCTTAATTCTTAACCATTTCAGAATAAGTTATACAAGAAAAATTATCTTAGTCAAGTAAGACTAGAAACAAAAATAAAAGTTAGTTTTGGATAAATTTTTTTAGTTAAATTGATTTTTATTTTTAAATAATGGTAGTAAAATAGAAGAATAGTGAAAGATAGAATAGGGAGAATAAGCAAATGAAATTAGTAATACCAGAAGATTACAAGTCAACTGAGGACCTTTATAGGACCCAAGTATTGATAAAAGAAATAAAAGATTATTTTCAAATAAACCTAGCTAATAACTTGAATTTGAAAAGAGTCTCTGCCCCACTTTTTGTATCAAAAAAATCAGGTCTTAACGACAACCTAAATGGTGTAGAAAAACCTGTTTCTTTTAACCTCCCTGAGGCTGATAATGAAGAGATGGAAATCGTCCATTCTCTCGCCAAATGGAAAAGATACGCCCTTATGAAATACAAATTCAAAGTCCATGAAGGTCTTTATACCGACATGAACGCCATAAGAGCATGCGAAGAGCCAGACAATACTCATTCATTTTATGTAGACCAATGGGATTGGGAAAAAATAATAAATAAGGACGATAGGAACGAAACCTACCTTAAACAAACTGTAGAAACTATCTACAGGACTATGAAGAGTCTTGACGAATATCTTTGCGGCCTTATTCCTACAAGAAGCAAACTTCTAACAGATCAAATTAGATTTATTACAAGTCAAGAGCTTCTTGATATGTATCCTGACAAAGATGCCAAAGAAAGAGAAAGACTAGCCGTAAAAGAATTCGGTTCAATATTCCTATTACAAATAGGCGATCTCTTATCAAATGGTCAAAAACACGATGGTAGATCCCCAGACTACGATGACTGGCATTTAAATGGAGATATAATTGTCTACAACCCAGTTCTTGACGATGCCCTAGAGCTTTCTTCTATGGGTATTAGGGTTAATAGCGAAAGACTTAACGAGCAATTGAAACAATCTGGCAACCTCGATAGGCTAAAATATGACTACCACAGGATGCTGCTTGATGATTTGCTCCCACAAACCATAGGTGGTGGTATCGGCCAATCAAGGCTATGTATGTTCTTTTTACAAAAATCTCACATCGGCGAAGTCCAAGTATCTTATTGGCCAGACGACCAAAGAAGACTCCTAGCCAACAAGGGTATCCAACTCTTATAGAAAAAAGACCTTGATGATAAAAAATCATTCAAGGTCTTTTATTATTTTTCTATAGATAAAATTAATAACATCTTAAATTTTGTAATTGCACTTACATTATGGATTACATTTGCTGGGAAAACTAATTGTTCACCAGCTTCAATCTCTACTTCCTTATCTCCAACAAGGAGCTTTGCCTTTCCCTCAAGTGCCATTACAAGAGCATCTCCAGGAGCTTTGTGAGCTTTAAGACCCTCTCCCGCATCAAAAGCCATCATTACCACCCTAAAATCATCTTTTGAAACAAGGTCAATATTGGCTATGGCTCCGTCAATATAATCCAAATAGTCAACTAATTTTATTTTTTGTCCCTTATCAATATTTTTCATCTCTTCCTCCTTTAAATTGATTCCTATTTCTAAAAAAATACTTTCCTTATCTGTCTCAATACCAAAAAGCCTATTTTTTTCGAAAAATATTAATTCGTTATTAACAAGTTTTTCATTATTAAAGTTAATTTCGCCTTTTAGAACAAGGTATATCCTCTCTTGGCCATAAAATTCTGGGGAAATACTTGTATTTTGGCCAAGACTCATAAGCAAGATATGAAAATCTTCCAAATCTATAAGTTTCTTGCTTATAGTTTGGTTTTCTCTTGTAGGTATCATCTCTTCTGCCTTTAAGATTATTCCCTTACTAATATTTTTCATTTTAATCTCCTACTATACTAATCGGAATGATTGTATTATAGTCTTTTTCATCATTTTTTATTTTTTCGAGTATAACTTCTACCCCAAATGCTTCTCTTATATTTTCCTTAGAGATAATATCTGATGTTTTACCAATTTTATACCTTGCATCTTTCATTAAAAGCAAACACTTATCTGCTATTTCAAGAGCGTGGGCTGGATAATGGGTATTTATGATAACGCTAATATTTTCTTTTTTGGATAGGTTTTTGATTAAGGAAATTATTTTAAGTTGATTTTTAAAATCAAGGCCACTTTCTGGTTCATCTAATATAATTAGGCTTGGGTCTGAAATCAAAGCCCTGGCTATAAGAACCATCTGGAGCTCTCCCCCACTCATTACAGAGCAAGACTTATCCTTAAGCTTCTCTATAGCTAAGCTTTTCATAATATTATTTGCTTTCTCATAATCTCTTTCACCTGGTTTTGCAAAAGGTCCAAGCTTGCTAGCAAGACCTAGAACTACCATATCTATACCAGAATATTCAAAAGAAAATGACCTTTTTTGTGGAACGTATGATATATTAGACCATAATTCCCTTCGGCTAAAGCTTGCAATATCCTTGCCGTCCAAATAACTTTTACCAATTTTCCATTTTTCAAAATCACATATGCATCTTATGAGGCTTGTCTTTCCAACTCCATTGGGTCCTAAAATCGATAAAACCTCTCCTTGGTCGAGGCTAAATGATAAATTTTTAAATAATACATGATTTTTATCATAATAAAATCCTGCATCTTTGACTTCTAATTTAATTGAAACCACCCCCAGTTTTCCTAATTAGGCTTATAAAAATTGGAGCGCCTATAATTGCTGTAAGGACTGAAATAGGTAATTCTATTACAGAAACTGTCCTTGATAAGGCTTCTATTAATACCATCAGACTTGCTCCTAAAGATATACTAAAGGGTAGGGTGTGGGTGTTGTTTGCTCCCACCATCATCCTTGCCATGTGGGGAATTATCAAACCAATCCAACCAACTTGGCCACACATTGATATGGATGATGCAGTTATAAGTGTAGAAGCAAATATAAAAATGAGTCGAGTTTTTCTGACATCTACTCCTAAACTTTTTGCTTCATCTTCTGATAGGCTCATAATATTTAACCTAAATATCAAAAGCCTTATTAAAATAATTCCAAAAATTATTAAGGGTGCTGATAAGATCAAGTTTTTGTAAGATGATCTTGCAAAGGAACCCATGAGCCAATAGCTAATTGCTGGCAACTTGTCTGTTGGATCTGCTGTGTATTTTAATAAGGATGCAAGGGCATTTGATAAAGAAGAAACTACCAGACCTGCTAAGATAAGCATTATTGTTGATGACCTAGTCCTAGTCTTGCCAATGTATAGGGTAAAGACAACTCCAACCAATCCAAAAACTAAAGCAAATAATTGAATAGATAGGGTTGAAAGTGATAGGAGTATGCCGATTATAGCTCCAAGGCTTGCAGCTGAGCTAACGCCTAAAATATCTGGAGTTGCCAAGGGGTTTGAAAAAACCCCTTGAAAGGCAAGACCAGCTGTGGCAAGACCCGCTCCTACTACAAGACCAGTAATAATTCTTGGTAATCTTACATTTATTATCACTGATTCAAGCATGGGATCAAAGTCTCTACCAGATAAATAAGCGCCAAAAAAATCTATAATCTGCCCTAGGCTAAGTGGCATCCTACCTATGGCAAGTGCCAAAATGCTTATCAATATGGGTAGACTTATAAGTATTAGATATGAGCTTAATTTTATTTTTTTATCTTTGATAAAGATTTCTTTAATCATATATCAAACATATCCTTAATTTGTTCATCATTTAATTCGTATCCATACCATTTTTGATAATAATCTTTAATCATAGACTTAAGATCATAGTCCTTAAATTCTTCAGGATAGGTTGATTTTGCAAGCCAAGCTAGGACAAGTGGTCCGTCTGGATTTGGTGTAAACCAGTTCCACATACCAAGCTTTGTGTTATAAACTTTTTTATCCTTAACTGCTTTCATATTTGAGAAATCAATACCTTCTACTGAATTTGCATATACATCTTTTGTTTTGATATCAAGAAGACCTGGTCCATCAAGATAAAGTATATCTGGATTCCATTGGTAAATTTGCTCTACAGGAACTTTAGCAAAGCCCTTTGCCTCACCAGCTAGGTTTTTCACACCAATTCTCTTTAGCCAAAAATCTCCAAAAACTCCCTTACCGGCTACAATTGGCACACCTTGAGCATATTTCCACAAGATCATACCACTTGGTTTTTTATTATCATCTATTTTTGCGATTCTGTCTTCAACATCTTTTACAATTTCTTGACCAGCTTTTATAAAGTCATCTGTCTTTCCGCTTTCGCCAAATACATCTTCTAAAAGTTTTAACCACTGGGTGTATCTCTCAATTGGGTCAGCAGGACCGTTGGTGCCAACTGTAGCAAAACCAACGCATGGTATGCCAGTTTTAGATAAGGCTTCGTAGTGTTCCTTATTTGAAGCATTGTAGAAAATAACATCTGGTTTAAGTTTCATTATTTCCTCAATATTAATGTCAGATTGAGCTTGAACCGTATTTTGGCTATCAAGAAGCTCTGGTGCTATGTCCTTTAAAACTGTATTTGAAATTACTTCTTTAAGTGAGCCCGCATAACCTACGATATATGGAGCCTTTCCATGGTGGTAAGCCATATAGGTAGATAAAATTGGAATCTGATCTATTACTATTCTTTCAATTTTTTCTGGAACTTCAACTTTATTGCCTGCATGGTCTGTTATTGTCCTTGTTTTTTTACTTTCATCCTTGCTTTCTTCAGGCTTTTCTTCTTTCTTATCTGCCTTTGTATCTTCTTTTCTTTATTTTCGTTTTGAACTACTTCCTTGCTTTCTGACTTATCTTCAGTTTTTGCCTTGCCACAAGCTGTCATGCTTGTTAAAGCAAAGGCTTGTAAGCATAAAATCAATAATATTTTTTTAATATTTTTCATCTAATCATCCTTTTTACTCGCTAAAACTATATATGAATCGCTTGAATTTTTAGACCTTTCTAGCATTTTTGTAAACCTATCCCTATTTTCTTCTGCATAAGCATTTCTATAAAAATTTGCAGCACCAATTGGTCCCTCATCTTTTATGATTGTATCCCTATCTAAGATAATCATTTTGCCAGTCCTTTGTGAAAAAGGTCTAAAAGAATTTTCTATAAACAGCTTGTTCCAATTTTCTGCGGTTAGAGGATAAAAATTCATATTTCTAAGTTTCGAAAGTTGCCTTCTTATATCTTCGCTTTCATTTTCTACTGCCAGATCATGAGTTAGTAAATACCCACCCTTTTTTAAGACCCTATGATAATTTTTAAGAGCCTTTGCTTTTTCTTCATTTGTTAGCAAGGCGAGCATGGCCTCATTAATTATTAAATCAAATGTTTCATCCTCAAAATCTAAGTTTAAGGCATCCATATTCATAACTTCAATTTCTTTTTCTAAGCCTAAAAGTTTTATATTCTCTAAGGCTTGGTCTATGGCAACTTGGTCATTATCTATGCCTATTATCTTGCATTTATATTTAGTATAAATTCTTATAAGATTATCACCTCTATTACAAGCGACTTCCAAAACCTTTGTATCTTTATCAATTTGGATCTGATCTAATAGCCAATCAGTCATAAGGCCACCTCCTGGCCTTAGTCTTGTCCTGCCAAGCATCTTCAAAAAATCATGTCCAAAAACAATTTTATTTTTTTCCATTTTATCTTCCTCCTTGATAATAATTATCATTACATATATAATTATATCATAAATTTTTACTATTTACTGTTGCAAAAGCAACATGAGGGCATTTTATGGATAAGATTATTTTAAAAAGTGAATTATTTTATGGTTTAGATGAGGCTACTATAAAACATATTTTTTCTTGTATTGACCATAAAATCTTAAATTTCTCTAGAGACGAATACCTCTATGACTTTTCTGAAGGTTTTAAGGCTGGTATTGTCCTAAAAGGAAGGATTGATTTATGTACCATAGATGATGGTAGAGAGATTATAGATAGGATTTATAGGGTTTCTGATTCTTTTTCTATAAACTTTTCTTCCCTAGCTGATAGGTTTATGATTTGCAAAAAAGATTCAAAAGTTTTGGTACTTGATGTTTACAAAGTCTTTGAAAAGCATAAAAGGGCCTGCACAAGCAGACCACTTTTCATGGAAAATATTATTAACTTGTATGATGAACAAATTTCATACTTGACTTACAAATTGGATATATATGCTAAGCCAAAAATCAAAGAAAGAATCAACAAATATATTGATAAATATGGTAAAAACGCTCTATTTTCTAACAACTTATCAAGGGAAGATTTGGCTAAATTTTTAGCTTGCAATAGGTCTGCCCTTTCAAGAGAACTATCCCTAATGAAAAAAGAAGGTTTGATATAAACCTGATGGACTGATTAAACAAAAAAATCAGTCCTAAAATTCTTTTTTTCTTTAACTCAAACAATCTTTTATTTCTTCTATAAACAAATCCCCATATTGAATTAATTTCTTTTCACCTACACCCTTTACTCCTAAAAATTCTTCTTCATTCTTTGGTTTTTTAATTGCCATATCCTTTAAGGTCTGATCTGAAAATATAATAAAGGGTGGGATTTTCCTTGATTTTGATAATTCAAGTCTTAATTTTTTAAGCCTGTCAAATAAATCTTGGTCTTCATCGCTTGCAAGACTCCTTGTTTTATTTTTGCTAACTTTTTTAATTTCGGTTTTTCTTGCAAAAAATTTATCCTTTGAATACAAAATATCCTTAGATTTTTCAGTTAATGCCAAAATTGGATAGTCAAGGCCTACCACCTTTATATAGCCATCTGCGATTAAAACTCCAATCAAATCTTTTATTTCATCCGAACTTTTATCCTTCATAATCCCGTAGGTAGAAATATTTTTCAAACCCTTTTCTGTAGAATTTTTATTTTTTGACCCCTTAAGACAATCAACGACCGTACTTATACCATACCTTTGCTCAAGCCTATAAATACAAGATAGGATTTTTTGAGCATCAATAGTCTTGTCTTCTTTTTTTATATCATCTAGGCAATTTGAGCAAAAATCACATGGTCCCTTATAGTCTTGACCAAAATATTCAAGTATAAAGGCCCTTAGGCACTTGCTAGTGTTGACATAATTTATAATGGTTTGGAGCTTATCAAGTTGTATTTTCCTGTAGGCGAGGTTGGTTCCTTGGTTTATCAAATGCTTATTTATAATTATATCTTGGGCAGAATAAAGAAGGATGCAATCGGCGTCTGCTCCATCACGACCAGCACGTCCTGCCTCTTGGTAGTAGGATTCCATATCCTTTGGCATATTATAATGGATAACAAAACTTACATTTGACTTATCAATCCCCATACCAAAGGCGTTAGTCGCTACAACCAAGTCTTTTTTATCAAAAATAAATTCTTCCTGGGCTTTTTTTCTTTCTTCTTCGCTAAGACCTGCGTGGTATTTGGTAACGCTAAATCCCATAGCCTTAAGATTTCTCTCAAGTTTATCTACCCTATTTCTAGTTGATGCATAGATGATTCCCGATTTGCCCTCATTTTCTTCCAGATAAGTTTTTAAAAATTTTAACTTATCCTTAGGCTTTCTGACTAAAAATTTTAAATTTGGTCTATCAAAGCCTGTAACTTTCACATAGGGATTTTTAAGTGAAAGATTTTTTATTATATCATCCCTTACTTCCTTGGTTGCTGTAGCTGTGAAGGCTGCAATTTGTAAGTCATCACCCAAAACCTTATAGAGGTCGGCTATTAATTTATAGGATGGCCTAAAGTCATGTCCCCATTGGGAAATGCAGTGGGCCTCGTCAACTGCAACAAAAGAGAGCTTTATCTCCCTTAAAAATTCTCTAAAAAACTCATTATCAAGTCTTTCTGGCGAAATATAGAGAAGTTTTATTCTCCCCTTCCTAAGGTCGTTTAAGGTGTCGATGTAAGTTTCATAATCCTGGCTTGAATTTATGAAGCTTGCCTCGATTCCATCTTCTCTTAGGGCGTCGACCTGGTCTTTCATAAGGCTAATTAGAGGAGATATTACTAGGGTAAGCCCATCTTTCATAAGGGCAGGCAATTGGTAGCAAATAGACTTGCCACCTCCTGTTGGGAGGACTCCCAACACATCTCTACCTTCCAAGATTTTACCTATGATTTCCTCCTGGCCCTGTCTAAAGGAAGCAAAGCCGAAATGTTTTTTTAATTTTTCTGCGATTTTTTCTATCATGGCAAACTTACAAAAAAATAATTAAGCCCTAGGACTTAATTATTTTCTTCCTCTTCTGAATTTTTTTCTAAATCTTGGTCTTCGTTATCATTAGACTCTTCATTTTGATTTTCTAGAGAATCTTGATTTGTTTCTTTCTTTTTCTTTTTGCGTTTCTTATTTTCTTTTTCGGTCCTATCAATATTTTTCTCAAGGGCATTGTCTTCTTCGTCTTTAACCTTGCTGGTCTTTGTGAGGTATTCTTCGTTTTCGATTTTTGCTCCCTCACCCCTGTTAAAGACTATATCACCAATTTTTGTCCTAAGATTGATATTGTTTTTCGCCTTGTTATCAGATAGGTATCCGTCTGTTATATTCCTATAGGAAATATTTCCCAAAACAAAATTTCCAACATCCAGGTAGGCATTTACATTATAATTATCTATAGTATCTTTGGCGTCTATTATGATATTTCCTGTTGAAGTAGTGAAATCAAGTCTATTGCCAAGTTTTGATTCCTTTATATTAATATCACCTGTAACTGTTGTAAGCTTAGTATTTAATAACTCACTTTTTGTTAGGTTGATTGATCCAGATTCATTTCTTATAGAACCTTGGAAGTAGCCATTATTAAGGCTGATATTTCCACTTACTATCCTAAGGTCAAAGTTTTTAACTTCAAGGTCGTCGATTTTGACATCACCTGCAGTAATAGAACCCTTAATCTCCTCAATACCACCTTCACTAGGTAGGAAGATTCTCACTATAGGAATTTTATCCTTCATGTAGAGTTGCTTGCCTTTAACCTTGCTTTTTAGCTTTAGAACCCCTTCTTCAAAACTTACATCTAGCTTATAGGAGTTATCATCACCCCTAAACAATTCTGTATATTCGATATAAGGATTTGTATTTGATCTTTGGATTCTTACATCGGATGAGCCTAGGTCAAAGTCAATTGACTTGATTTTGTTTAGGTCTACCCTCATTATCCTAGATTGGTTGTAAGAATTTTCGTCGATTTGGCTAGTAGTAGCCACATTTTGGATTGAAGCATTTTTCTTTGACGAAATTTTAAAAATAACCAAGCCCATTAAAACTAAACCGATAAGCCCAAAAATCAGATACCTCTTATTGAGTGATTCCAAAATCTTTGGAAGGTCTATTTTTTTGGTTTCATTTGGTTTTTCTTCTTTATTTTCATTTTTATCTTCAATCAATTCTTCGTCAATCTTGATTTTTTTATCGTCCACTCTTGCCACCACCTAGTTTTTCTAAAATAATAAGTCCTGATGTTAGGAAAAATAGCCATTTGATATAAAAAAGTGTCTGATCTTGCCCCATAAAAACAGCAAAGACCATTTCTAAAAGCTCGGTTGTTATTTCTCCTTGTATTAAATATTGTATCACAAAAAACATAGTAAATACATTCAAACTTGCAATTAATATGTAAAAAATATTTTTACTTATGATTAAACCGTTGGCCCTAATGTAAAGACTGGTTAGGAAAAGAAAAACCGAGATTACAGCAAGGAAAATTGTCATATCAGCTTTTCTGACAAAAAATACTGATAGAACACAAAATATCATTATTAAAAGGGCCTTAAGCTCCTTAATTACATCTATAACAATCAATATTCTACCTCCCACAAATATAGGCCAACCGGACTTAGGGCTGGGTTTGCTCTTTTTTTTGTTGCCGGATCAAAATAAGCTTTGAAATCATCAAGGCTAAGTTTTCCCCTCGCTAGTTCTATTAGGCTTCCTGTCATAATCCTCACCTGGTTGTGGAGGAAGGATTCTGCCTTAAAATAAAGCTCTAGCCTAGTCTCTCCCCTTTTAAAATAACAATCATCAATCCTTCTATTAGTGTTGATGTCGATATTTTTATCTTCCTTCATAAAGAGTCTAAAATCGTGATCACCCTTTAAAATTTCAAGACCTTCATCTAATTTGTCATAGTCGAGCCTATAGGTGATATTTTCCATATAGGACCTATAGATAGGATGAGGATTTTTTTCCTGGTTAATTATATACTTATAAGTTTTGGACTTGCAAGAAAATCTTGCATGAAAATCAAGTCCAACTTCTTTTGAAGAAAGAACTAAGATATCATCTGGCAAGTGGGGTTGGATATGGTAGGCAAAACCCTTAGGATTTACATCGCAGGCTGTTAGAAAATTTATATAAAAACTCCTAGCGTGGACTCCTGCATCTGTCCTCCCGCAAGCTATTATCCTATTATCTTCGCCTGTCACTTCCTTAATAGCTTTTCTTAATTCTTCCTCAACACTTCTTTGGTCTATCTGATATTGGTAGCCCTTAAAGTCCCTACCATCAAAAGCGAGTTTTAACAAAACATTTTTGATCATAGGAAGTATAAAACAATTATGATAGCACAAAAGATTGTAAAACCAATTATTGATATCCAATCAGACCTGTGCATATAAATCTCATTAAGTTTAGTTCTTTCTTCACCAATCCTATAAAGCCTAGCTTCCATGGCTGTTGCCAAATCGCCTGACCTTTTTAGGGCATTGATAAAAAGTGGCACCAAGAGTGGAATCATGGATACCGCCCTGTCTATGACATTTCCTGATTCAAAATCAGCTCCCCTTGCCATCTGTGCCATCTTAATCTTGTTGGCTTCATCGAAAAGAGTTGGGATAAACCTTAATGAAATTGAAATCATCATGGCAAGCTCACCTGCAGGAAATCCAAATTTCTTTAATGGTGAGAAAAGTTTCTCAAGACCATAGGTTAATTCCATCGGGCTTGTTGTATAAGTAAGTACAGATGTTGAAAGGATTATCAATACTAGCCTTAATATTGTAAAGGCAGTCCTATAAATACCTTCTTCTGTAATAGAAAACTTCCAAATACTAAAAATTGCCTTACCTGGTGTTGTCACCAAGTTTATCACACCTGTAAGCACTATTATAAAAATCAAGGGCTTTAACGATTTTATTATTGCCTTAAAAGGAATCTTCGCTATTGCCAATACTGTAATTAAAAGCACTATGAAAGGAATATAAGTAATAAAGTCCTTTACAAAAAATATTGTAATAATATATAAAAATACCCCAATGATTTTGACCCTTGGGTCTAGCTTATGGATAAAACTATCAAAAGGAAGGTACTGACCTATGGTTATGTTAGTCATTTTTTCCTCCTAAGTGCTTGTATAATTCTTCAATCGCACCATCAACGGTGTAAATTTTATCATCCACATCTGGATTTTTCTTTTTGTAAGCTCTCATAAACTTAGTTATTTGTGGCACATCAAGGCCTATGGTATCAAGGTCAACAGATGTAAAAGTGTCAAAGGTAGACTTATCAGAATAAACTTCGCCACCATTCATAACTATTACCCTATCCACATATTCTGCTACATCTTCCATAGAGTGGCTAACAAGGACAATAGTTAGTTCATCATCTGCCTCATAAATTTTCATAAGTTCCTTAAAAATTTCCTCACGACCTATTGGGTCAAGACCTGCTGTTAATTCATCTAAGACCAAGACTTTTGGGTTCATAGACAAAATTCCTGCAACAGCAACTCTTCTTTGCTGACCACCAGATATTTCAAAAGGAGAAACATCCTTATAAGTTTCATAGTCAAGGCCGACTTTTTCCATGGCAGTCTTCACTCTTTGATGAATTTCTCCTTCCTTAAGGCCCATATTTTTGGGACCAAAGGCAATATCCTTAGCTATGGTTTCTTCAAACAATTGGTTTTCTGGATATTGGAAGACTAGGCCCACCTTAAATCTGGCAGCCTTTCTATTAGACTTATCCTTAGAGTTTATACCATCAATGATCACATCACCATTTGTCGGAATTAAAAGACCATTTAAAAGTTGTACTAGGGTTGATTTGCCTGATCCTGTTTGACCGATAAGACCTATTATTTCCCTACTATTTATTTCTAAATTTATATCCTTAAGGGCATAGACCTCATTGGGCAGGCCCTGGTTATAGATATAGTCAACGTTTTTTATCTCTATTTTCATAAGCTTTCTAAAAACTCCTCGACAGTCAAAGGAAGCCTGTCAAATTTTATTCCCTTTTGGCTAAGACCATAGGCTACTTCTGTAACTTGGGGAACTGTTAAACCTAACTCTTTCATCTTTTTGACTTGGGAAAAAACTTCCCTGCTACTGCCCTCAAGAGCCTTTTTACCCCTATCTAAAACTACGATTTTATCAGCAAGAACAGCCTCTTCCATATAGTGGGTGATGTAAATTATAGTTTTATTGTAGTCCTTATTTAAACTTTGTATAAGACTAATTACATCCTTCCTACCTTGAGGATCTAGCATGGCTGTAGGCTCATCAAAAATTATATAGTCAGAAAGCATGGCGATTACACCTGCTATTGATACTCTTTGTTTTTGTCCACCTGATAGGTTTGAAGGATTTCTATGCTTATAGGCACTCATTCCTACTTGGTCTATGGCCTTATCAACCCTTTCTCTTAACTCAGGGTGTTGTACTCTTAGATTTTCCGGACCAAAGGCTACTTCTTCTTCAACAGTAGTTGCTACCATTTGGTTGTCAGGATTTTGAAATACCATGGAACATTTTTTTCTAATATCCCACTCACTTCCTTCGTCAGAGCTTGATATGTCATCAACAAGGATTTCTCCCATGGTCGGTTTGATCTGAGCATTTAAAAGTTTTCCGAGGGTAGACTTGCCAGATCCGTTATGGCCTAAAATGGCAACAAAGTCTCCCTTATTTATATCTATTGATACATCACAAAGGGCAGTTTTACCCTCGCTATCCTCGTCTATACCAGGATAGGTATAGGTTAAATTTTTTATTTTTATCATTTTTATTCCTAATAACTCATCGCTGGGCTGTAATGTGTGCTTGATTCATAAACTACTACTGGTGTACCATGTGGAGCAAGCTCAAATAATTTTTTTGCCATAGCTGGTGGCATATTTAAGCAACCGTGGCTACCATTTGAAAAATAAATTGCACCACCAAAAGCACCTCTCCATGGCGCATCGTGGAAGCCTTCGCCGTCCCAACCTATTGGCATCCAATATTTAACAGGGGTTTCATACCTTGAACCATCAAAGCCAGCACCTCTTAAGGTTTTATTGCTTGCTTTTTCAAGGATTGCACCGACTCCAACATTTGTTGCCCATTGAGTAGTGTTTGGTAGACCTGAAACAATTGGAGTTTCTAAAACAACTTGGCCATCTTGGTAATACCACATATATTGACGAGAAAGGTCTACTTCGATATAGGTAGAACCTAAATCAGAACCATCAGCTTCTCTCCTAAAACCAGTTCTTTCATAAACCGGCTCTATATCACCAGATTTTCTTGTATTTACAAGTTGGTATATCTCATCGACTGTAGCTGGCACATCTAAAACAAAACCATAAACACCAGGATTAACTGTAATCTTGCCTATACCTGTCGCATTGAAAGTCCTTTTTTTACCGTAGGTGTCTGTCTTGTCGGCTACTTCATCAACAAACTTTGTAAGCTTGTCATAGTTAAGCTCAAAACTGCCCTTATCAGTATCAAACATTTCCATAAACTTTTCGCCTTCAAGTTTTATATCAAAGCCGTTAAAGTTAAAACCAATTTTCATTTTTTCTATGGTTTTACCGTCTTCTAAGAGGGCGGCAAGTTCCTTAGAGTTATTTTTAACTGTCGGATTTATATAATCGTCATCTTTAAGGACTACTTCTTCCTTATGGCTATAGATAGCGTCCTTGATTTTTTTGCTCAACTTGCCAAAGTCAATCTTGTTGCCCATGACTTCTGGAATTATTTTGAAGGCTCCATTTTCATATTCAAGTCTTGCATTTTCAGGTTCTTTTACCTTGGCTAACAAGGCTTGTCCCTTTAGGTTTTTTTCTAACTTTTCTTCATCATACTTAACATTATAGTCAAAATGAAAATCATCACTGGCTATGTTTGCAAAGGCTAGTGGCCATTTAAAAGGATTCTGATCAATTGAGGCTGACTCCGGGATGCTCGCACTGTAGTCAAAGTCTTTTAAATCAAGGCTTGCCTTTCTCTCATCCCTTCCAACAATTTCAATTGTAAAAGGTTCAGCCGGTTTTTTTAGGGCCTCATCCTTTGAGGCAAAGGAAATATCCCTGCCGTTTACTTTTGTATTTGGTAAGGCTATAAAACTAAATATTACTGTAACTATTAAATAAAGTGCTATTATTACAAGAAATACGAGGGTTAGGGTCCTGGATTTCTTTTTGTTATTTACTTCTGTTATGACGTCCTCCTCACTCTGGTCTCTTGCCAAAATATTGGTAGAAGTCTACCTTTTGGCCACCATTATATAATTTTCTTTTCTTGGATAAAACTCTCTTAAACTGCCTATCAAATTTATCATCCGCTGTTATAAAATATAAGGACCAAGTATCCAGACCTGCTAGTTTATGATTGATTTTTTTATAAATCTCAGATAAATCTGTATCAGATAACCTAAGCCCGTAGGGTGGATTCGAGATGAAGACACCATAGTCATTAGAGATTGCAACTGATCCAAAATCCCTGGTTATAAAAGAAATATCTTCCTCAACGCCCGCATTTATGGCGTTTTGTTTGGCTAGGCTTATGGCCCTACCCGATATATCAGAGCCCAGGATATTTAATTTCTTGGAATAGTCGATTTTATCCATCGCCTCTTTCTTGGCATCCTTAAAAAACTTTGGATTAATAAATTTAAAACTTGTAAAATCAAAGTCCCTATCTATACCTGGTGCAATATTTCTTGCTATCCTTGCAGCTTCTATCAGTATTGTGCCCGAGCCACAAAATCCATCAAACAAAAACCTATCTGGATTGTAAAAAGAAAGGTCGACAAGGGCTGCTGCAAGGTTTTCTCTAAGGGGTGCCTTCACACTGTTCTCCCTGTAGCCCCTTTTGTGGAGACCTTCACCAGATGTGTCTAGGCAAACCCTGACCAAGTTATTTTCAATCATGATTTCTATATTTACTCTTTCGGCCTTTTTTTCGAAAAAAGACTTCTTGTAATAAACTTTAAGCTTGTCAATAATTGCCTTTTCGCTTATAGACTGGATAGACCTTAGAGAAAATAATTTTGACTTGTAAGTTCTCGCGTTGACTATAAAATTGCTATCTTCGTTTAATATATCTTGCCAGGAAATTTTTTTGACATTTTCAAAAAGTTCCTCAAAGTCCATAGCCTTGAAACTAGCAAGTTCTAAGTAAACCCTGTCAGCATGTCTTAGGTTGATATTTAATTTTGCTAAGTCGGATAAGTCGCCTTCCAAGCTAATCAATCCATCACTCACCTTGAAATCCTTATAGCCTAAATCTTTTAGTTGAAATTTCACTAGGCTTTCAAGACCAAAGCTTGTACTAATTAGTATTTTTTCCATACTTGTATTATAACAGATTTTTGACTCTTTTCATCTTTTTTTACAAATGAAAAGCCACTTTCGTGGCAATTAATTTTCATTTAAAAATTCAAATGATTTTTCATAAAGATTTTTTCTGTAATCTTCGTTGGTAAAAGAGTGGTCTGCCCCTTCGATTTCATAGTAGCTGGCGTTTTTAAAAGCGTCCCTTAGCTTTTCGTTAGAATCTCTAAAAACTAAAGTATCATCTGTACCCCTTATAATTAAAACATTGCCATCATATTTGCTTGCTGACCCATATATGTCTTTTAAAATAAAATCTATTAGGAAATTTATATGAATTTTAACTCCGCCTATATCCGCTTCTTTAACTTTTGAAATTAAGCTTTCATATGGCATGTTGCTTTCTATCTTGGTTTTGCCTGAAACTTCTCCTTCAAAAACAGTCTTTGCCATGACCTTCAAATAATCTTTATTATTCATATCGCTAGCAGGAGCCAAAAGTACCATAGCCTCGGGTTTTAATTTATAGGCCATAAGGCTAGAAAGGACTCCACCAAGGGAATGACCGATCCAATATAGCCTGTCCTTGTCCACATAATATTTCATCTTGGCAAAGTCATGGATCATTTCTAGTTCTTTTTCTTCACGACTTACAGTCATATCATAAAAACTACCGTCAGACTCTCCAGAGCCTGAAAAATCGAACCTAAAGACAACAAAACCTCTTTCTGTTAGGTACTTGGCATGGTTTATCCTAAAATTTACACTACCATTCCTGTCGCCACCAAAACCGTGAAAAATTATTACAGTTGGATATTTTTTATTTTCATCAAAGTCATCAGGAGTATTAACCACACCCCTCATGACTATGCCATCTTCCTTAGTTATTTGTGAATAAAAGTATTTCATTAAGCTAAAATCCTCGCTACTTCAATTCCACAAGCAGAAGCCTGGGATAGGGAGTGGGTCGCACCCGAACCATCGCCAACACAATATAGGCCCTTGTGTTTTGACTCGAATTTTTCATCAACTTCTATTTCTGAGTTATAAAATTTAACTTCGATTCCATATAAGAGTGTATCATCATTTGCCATACCTGGTGCAATCTTATCTAGTTGGTAAATCATCTCGATTATATCATCAAGTTGTCTTTTTGGCATTACAAGTGAGAGGTCTCCTGGTGTTGCCTTCATGGTTGGCTTGGTAAAAGATTTTTCCATTCTCCTATCTGAAGAACGACGACCCTTAACAAGGTCACCAAATCTTTGCATCAATACCCCACCACCAAGCATATTTGAAAGTCTTGCTATGGATTCACCATATTCATTTGAGTCTTCAAATGGTTCGGTAAACCTATTAGTTACTAGGAGGGCAAAGTTGGTATTTTCTGATTGGAGTTTTGGATCTGTGAATGAATGTCCGTTTACAGTTAGGATACCATTGGTGTTTTCTGTTACAACATGGCCATAAGGATTCATGCAGAAAGTCCTTACAATGTCGTTATATTGTTTAGTTTGATACATTATCTTTGCTTCATAAACATCATCAGTGATGTGCTTAAAAACTTCAGCTGGCACTTCTATCCTAAGACCTATATCAACCCTATTTCTTTTAGACTTTATACCAAACTTATCACAAACATCACCAATCCACTTGGATCCAGACCTGCCTGCAGCCAAAACCAAGTCATCTGCAGAAAATTCTCCGCCCTTATCAGTCTTAACTATGTACTTGCCATTTTCATAATCAACATCTTCTACCATGGTTGAAAATTCAAAATCAATTTTATCTTTCACATATTCATACATCCTATGTAGGATGATTTTATTTCTATCAGTTCCAAAATGGCGAACCTTTGCATCTAAGAGGTGAAGGTCATGACGTAGACACTTAGTCTTTAGGTCATTTTTATCTGTACTATATAATTCCAAGTCGTCCCCACCATCAAAACTCATTAGGACACTATCAACATATTCCATAAGCTCCATGGCTTTTTTCTCACCAACATAACGATGAAGATCACCACCAAAATTAGTTGTGATATTATACTTGCCATCTGAAAGAGTACCTGCACCACCAAAACCATACATGATATTACATGGTTTACATCCTATACAATGGTCAACCTTACCATCTGTGATAGGGCAAGTTCTATTTTCAACCCTGCGTCCCCCATCTATAATAAGGACCTTTTTCTTTGTCTCTAACTTTGTAAGTTCATAAGCAAGAAATGCACCAGCAGCCCCTGCTCCTACTGCTATAATATCATAATTTTTCATAATTCCCCCATCTATTTTATAAAAGTCAGGCACATTTTTCTAATTTAACCTGCTATATTATACAAGTTAAATGCCTAATTTCAAACTATCCTTTACTTTTTGAAAATATATGTTAAAATATATGTAATTTAATGAATCACTTGTAAGTGATAAGTAAAAAATAAAAATTTTACACAGCCTACAAGCTTTCACTAAGAAAGGAAGTCCTATGAAAAAAGCATTTAAAAAAGCCTTCCCCTATACTATACCCGTAATAATCGGTTATTTGTTTTTGGGAATAACTTATGGCATAATGGTCAGCCAAGCTGGTTACAATCCTCTTTTTGCTCCCCTTATGTCGATGACCATGTATGCTGGCAGTATGCAATTTGTAATCCTCCCTCTCCTAAAATCCGATATTTCTTTCATTGCAATTATCATTCTTACCTTATCGGTTAATATTAGGATGATGTTTTACGGGGTAAGCCTTCTAAAAGACTACAAAAATTCAAGAAGTAAATTTCTTTTTATCTTAACCTTATCTGATGAAACCTTTGCTATTGATACAGCAGTCAAACCACCAGAGGATGTAAACAAAGCTGATTTTTACCTTGCCATAGGAATAATAAACTACTTGATTTGGATTTTTTCTTCCTACCTTGGTGCCATCCTTGGCGGAATGATTAACTTCAATACCATGGGTATGGACTTTGTCTTAACCGCCCTTTTCCTAGTGCTATTGGTTGAACAATATTTCTCTACACCAAACCATAAGCCACTTAAAGTCGGGCTAGCTATTGCTATTGCATCGCTTTTAATATTTAAGCCAGGCAATTTCATGATCCCAGCCCTACTTCTAATAGCCCTAAGCCTTTATGGTTTCAAAGATAAAATCGAGGTGAAAAATGACTAGAGTACTTATAATGATATTTTTATCATCCCTTACAACTTTTTTAATTAGGTCAACTCCTTTTTTGTTTTTTTCAAAAAAAGAAATCCCGGACCTTATTAAATATTTTGGGAAATACTTACCCTTTGCCCTCATGCCCCTACTTGTAATCTTTGCCATTAGAAATATAAACCTTATGGTTTATCCCTACGGGCTGCCTGAAATTATAGCTTCTTTATCAGTTATAATCCTTCATGCCAAGTTCAGAAAACTCTTTCTTTCAATTTCTATTGGCACTTTTATATATATGGTCCTCATTCAATTAGTGTTTGTCTAAAATAGTAGTAAAGTATTAATATAGAAAAGAATTAATTAATGAGGTTCATATGAAAAAAGAAATAAACATTTCAAACAATAAGGCCGTGATTAACTTTTCAAAGGCCTTTTTTAATGACACTGATGACCTACTAAAGAGCGAAGGATTTTTTGAAGTAATCTGTTCTTTTGTAAGGTTCCACAAGGAAAACCAGACAAGGATCTATACATATCTTGAAAAATTTTTCAGGGCTAGTGATATAGAAGTTCTTGCAGGTGAAATTAGGGATATCACTAAAATCCTAACAGTGATGAGTATTGATGAAATTTCAGAAAAAATCAACAAGTACCATGATCTTAATAAGGAAAGAGATGCCTTAATTAGAATAGTTGAAGATATATATGACTATTGGAGAAAGCTTGAAAGATACTCAATTATCGAACAATCTGATTATGAAAGAGGCTTGGAGGTAGAAAACTTCCTAAGTTCTAATATTAGATTTAAGGACCTAATCCTAGATGTCTACAGAAAAGCAGAATTTTCTGTTACAGGCCAGGTTCCAAAAGTATTTAGGCAGGTGCCAGCAGGTGCCAATGCTTCTGTGATAGTTAAAAATTTTGAAATTTCTTATCCAGAAGAATTACAATTTTTAAATGAAATACCTTTTATAACCAAGGTTATGATTGAAACACCTTACATCACCTATACTAAGTCCAACAAGAGGGATGGTTACTTCAAAGAAATTTTTGAAAACCCAATCGAAGGCCTTGATATAGATACAGATGAATTCTTATGTTACCCTGCCAAGGTTGGTGACAATCTCATTTATATCTACTTCCACCAAGACCTAATTACCCACGGTATTTCTGCATCAAACCTCTTTGACCTTGCAGATGAAGAAGAAATTTTAAATAAAAGACCAGATGCCATCTACCTATTTGGTGGAGAGAATTCTAAGGACCAAAACGTCTTTTATGAAAATAAAAATGGACTTCTAATTGGTTATGTAAACTATACTGACCAAAAAGATTACTTTGGCTATTTGAAGAAAATGTGCCTCACCCTTTCAAACATCATTTCAATGAAAAAATCCTACCTCCCTATCCATGGAGCAGGAGTAAACATAGTTTTACAAAATGGAAAGTCTGCCAATGTAGTAATCCTCGGAGACTCTGGAGCAGGTAAGAGCGAATCAATCGAAGCCTTCAGAACCCTTGCCAAAGACTACATCAAGGATATGACAGTAATCTTTGATGATATGGGCACATTCAGAATAAAGGATGACAAGGTTATGGCTTTTGGTACAGAAATCGGCGCCTTTGTAAGACTAGACGACCTAGATGCAGGCTATGCCTTTAAGCAAATAGATAGGTCCATCTTCATGAATCCTGATAAGGTAAACGCAAGGCTAATCATGCCAGTTGCTGATTATGCAACAATCATGCAAGGCTATGAAGTAGACTTTTTCCTCTATGCTAACAACTACGATAAGCTAAAAAAGGACGAAGACTCAATCTCAATTCTAGATGATGAGAAAGAAGCTATCAAAATCTTTAAAAGAGGTGCAAGATTTGCTAAGGGCACAACCACAGAAACAGGCCTCGTAGAATCCTACTTTGCCAACCCATTCGGCCCTTATCAAAAACAAGATACTTGTGATAAGCTAATCGAAACATATTTCAATAAACTATACGAAAACAATAAGAAAGTCGGTCAAATCAAAACCCAACTTGGTGTTAGTGGCATGGAAACAGACGGTCCACTAAAATCAGCTAGGGAACTTTTTGAAATAATCAAGGCCCTATAAAATAGAAATTAAAAATCATCTCCAATAGACAAGGAGATGATTTAGGCTATAGACAAAGTCATATTCTGATGTCATTCAGACGAACGAAGTGAGGAAGAATCCTGTAATTTATAGGATTCCTCGTCGAATCCTGATGGATTCTCTGTCGGAATGACGTATGTTTATATACTTTGTAGACATTCTGAATCATCTCCAATAGACAAGGAGATGATTTTTTTATTGAAGCTAAAACTTGGTCATTTTTATCCTGGGGTTAAATTTTTATTAATATTCAAGATTATTTTAGCATAACTATTTTTATATTTACTTAAAAAACTATTTTCATTGTTTTTTTGAAATAATCATTTCTATACTCCAAACGATAAAGCTTATAAAAACGAGCTAAAATCATTAATATTTTACTCTTTTTATCCCCTACCCATAATTGTTAGGATCTTTTCGTAGAGTGGCCCTGAGAATGAATATTCTACAACTGTTTTATCCCAATCTAAAATTTTCCTTGCATCTATCATCTCTGGGTTTAGACCAGTAAGATTGCCATTTTTATCTAAACTTACAAGGCTTTCTATTTCCTTATCCCTGTAGGCGATTTTGATTTTCACACCTGGAGTGTCTTTTTCTTGGCTCTGGCAAATGAGAACTGTTGACCTCTGGCAAATCCCATCAAGAAAGTCATTATCTTTTTCGATGACCTTACCATCATTACGCTTCTCAACAGACCTTAGACTTATCACTGCATTCTCCCATTTTGGTACGACTAAGTAAAAGTCATTACCAGTTAAAAATGCATTATTATCATCATAAGGATCTCTCTGGCCTTCTAAGATTAGTCTTGGGTCTTTATAGTCTGCAAAACATGCTTGCCAGGCAAATAGTTTGCTCATTACATTAGGTAGAGTATCTTCAGCATTGGCCCTGCCCATATAGATTATAAAGGCATTTACCTTTTCATCATCTGGGTCTATGCCAAGCTTTGTAGCCATCCTTACAAAGTCATCTGAGTATCGATTAGTTTTATAATCAGGTCCAGCAAGGGTTTGGGTTTCTATTACTTCCCCTATGCCTATATCTGGATAGATTTTGCTAAAAAACATTAGCCTACCTACTTCATTTACATAAAATATATTAGGATTATCTTGCCACAAGTCTTTGATGGCAAAACCTTCTTTATTTCCCATGTCATACTGGTAGGAAGGATTTGATAAATAACTGTCATAATGGTCAATTATGTGCCTATAGTAGTCCGCTAAGCTTTTTTCCATGAGGTCTAATTTCTGGTCAGGACTAATAGCAAAATAGGATAAGAGTTCATCATCTGTAAGACGCTTGCCATCCTTAATTGAAAAATTATAGGTCCTATATACTTGAAAACTTGAGTCAATATTATTGTATAGATGGATAAAGAGGCTTAAGATTTCTTCGTCTTGGTAGGTTGAAAACTCTGCATGAACAAAGGGTTCATCGCTATTTTTAGAATATTCGTCCGCATCCTTGTACATAGTTTTTAACTCTTCAAGGTCCTTTTCTATTTCCTTATTGGCTAGGTCCGCATCCTTTGAATCTAGCAAAATTTTTGGTAGGTGGATACCAAAGCGAAGGCCCTTGGCCTTTTCCATTTGTTTTTTAGTTACAAAATCCTTCCGGGCTTGCCTATCTTCTACTAGGGTTGACTTACTACCAGCCTTTGCTCCTTCTAGGGCCTGAGCCTTTATTGGTTTTCTTTTAAAATTTATTTCATTTACTAATTTTATATCTTCATTGCTTTCTTTCTTGGCTAGGTTTTTTTCTTTAGGATTTGCTTCTTCATCTTCAGATTTTTCTGCCAAGGTATTTACTTTTTTATCCCTTTCTTCTTCGCTTACCTTTGTAAGTTCTTCGTCAAGCTTTTCTTTACCACAGCCTACTAGAGCCAAGGCTAGAAAAATAAGAAGAACTTTTTGCTTTTTGCCTATCATAACCCCTCCTTACTCAAATTTAATCTTATTTCCCTTGATTTCACAGCTATTTTCTCCTTCAATACAAGAGTTTTTAAGGCCGTATTCATGCCTTATAAATTCATCAAGACTTATAAGATTAGTCACTTCGTGTTTGTTTTCAACCTCATAGGAGTGCCTTGCATCCTGATTCCTATATTTGCTGTAGACATTAAAATAATATATGAAGCCAGCAACTAAGAGTACCCAGAAAAAGTTTCTGGAATCTTGAAACTTTGTATCATCAAATATATCAAAAGCTGCAACGAACCATAGGACAAGGGCTATTAAGAAGCTTATAACTTCCACAAGGGCTGATGCCATAAAAAGTTTTTTGAAGTTTATAGGCACTGATCCCATGGTTTCCTTAGTCCTTGCATTTACTGCAACATAGTGTAAAACGTGTTTATCGCCCTTATTTTCCATATAGGAGTAAAGCCAAACCGGCAAATAGGAAGCCTTCCAAGAATCGCCTTTTACAATAAATTCTTCTTCTTGCCAGTTAACTCCTCTGTCATATTCTTCGATGGTATCTTTGATGGCAAATCTAGCCACATCTGAGCCCCATACGTCTGTAATTTTTTTAAGGTCAGATACATTGGTATCTCTCTTTTCGGATGTATAGCCTTTTAGGTAGTTGGCATTGTATTTAACACAATTTTCTGTATCAAAAGGCATGATTGAATTTATGATATTTGTTGTCTTTTCCTTTGAAGAATAGTCAAGTTTATCCAAACTTGATTCTATTGTTAAATCATCAATGCTTATGTCAAAGTCCCTGCCTACCCTGTAAAGATCAGCATCATAAACGGTTTTTTCATCATCACCATCTTTTACTTTCCTAGTATTGGTTAAGATTTCTCCCTTACCACTAAGTTTCATATGGCCGTTTATATCAACAAGCATATATGGAAAATACACCCCACATATATTTTCGGCATTAAATTCCTTGATAAATTGTGGGTGAGCAAAGGTCTTTCTTTGACCAACAAAATTTTCAATTTCTTCTTTTGCTTCATTCTTAGTCACAGAAAATGGCAAAATCACGTCAGGTACAGCTCCATTATCAATTTTAGAATTTATTGAAAGGGTATTTCTGCACCAATGACACCTGGCTTGGGTAGAAGTTGCTGTATCGATAACTACCTCAGCCCCACAACTTTCACATTTTAGGGTAATGATATTACTAGCTTCTAAGTCTATATCTGCTGCCCCACTATGGGACTTGCTCCCTTCAAGACTTGATATTTCATCATCTGCCTCTGCTAAATCTAAGTCAAATTCATTCCTACAGAAATTACACCTAAGCTTGCCAGTCTTGGTATTAGTAGAAATATCAGTAGAACCACACTTCGGGCACTTAACCTGGCCATCTTTTACTTGGTCTGTGTCTTTAATAATGTTTATGTTTTCATTATTATCTCTTTCGCCTACCATAGCCTCCTCCTTAGAATCCTAAAAGATCAGATTTAGCCTTATCAAATTCTTCCTGGCTAATAACTCCTGCATCTAAAAGTTTTTTCATTTGGATTAATTTTTCTGTTGGGTCGACTTGTGCGTTATTTGATGCTTGTTGGTTTTGTTGGTTTTGGTTTGGAATATTTTGTCCTACTCCAAAATTAGGTTGGTAAGAATTTGCTCCCTCTGGCTGGTTAAGTCCACCTGCCATGGATCCTGCAGCATTCATTCCCATACCCATAAAGGCCATTCCTGCACCACCGCCATTTTCTCCTGCACTTTGCATACCCCTAGCAACTGATTGTTGGAAGAATGAATTTCCACGATTTCCAGAAAGAGCATCCGCTTTTTTGACATCTGATAATAATTTTTTTGTATCTTCGTCATATTCGATAGCAAGGATTGCTGTTTTTATAATTTCAAGTCCCCTATCTGTCTTCCATTGGTAGGCATCCTCAACAGCCTTGGTTAGGGACTTCGCAAAACCAATTTGATCACCCTGGATTTTGCTCATCCTATTTCCCCTTGAAGGGTCATTTGTATAATTAGAAAAAGCTGCGGATAAGCTGCCTACAACCTCGTTAAAGAGTTGTTCACCTAGCTCATTATCCATATCACCAAAGTCAAAAACAGGTGCATCCTCAATTAAGTATTTTTGAGGAAGGAAATTTTTGACAAAAAGAAGGGGATCGACAATCTTAAGTGTGTATGTTCCTCTGGTAACTGCTCCTACTTGAGTGCCAAAATATGCATCATCCCAATAGATTTCACTTTGGGTGCCAAAGCGGTTGTTTGGAATTTCTTTTAGGTTAACATAAAAGGCAAGTTGTTCAGCTCCTGGTTGGCCGCCAAACTTAATCTTTTCCCAAGTTGACTGAATTAGCGAACTCATGACTCCATCACCTACGAAAATTGACTGGGAACTTGTTTCGTCACTTGAAAATATAAAGCCACCGGCTTCTGCAACTATGCCAGTAATCATCCCATTTTCGATTGTAATGAGAGCTGTGCCTTCTGGCACGATTATCTTAGACCCATTAGAAATAATATTTTTACTGGCCCCTGTATTTGATCCTCTATCTTGATTAGTTCCTTGGCTTACTGCCGGAAAAATTCCTGCTGTGGCAGAAATTCCTGGCATAGGTTTGTAAAAATCTAGCCATTGGTCTGCAAAACTTCCTCCGAGTGCTCCTGTAAATGCTTTTATAAATCCCATTTTTACCTCCTAATTTTTATCTTGGATTTAGGTAAAATATTTTTTTACCCCTGTTCTTAATTTTATTAAATCACATTAAATTGATATAATAAATAGACCAGAGGTCAATCTTTGTTGAAATTCACAAAGATAGACCTTTGGTCTATATAAATAAACCTATAAAAAAAGCACCTCCCTATTGCTAGCATAATTACTAAAATAAGGAAGTGGTTTATAACTTTCTTTTATTCTATTTTTTCATTTACCTGGTCATTTTCTTCATTAACATTTCCTATTATCTGATCAACCATTCCACATCCCTTAATAAGGTCAAGGTAAAGAAGTAATTCACCCCTAGATGATACATTAAGTTTTTTATAAATTTTCAAAATGTGGTGTTTGGCAGTGCTCTTGCTAATGTAGAGTATTTCAGGTAGTTGGTCTACGTCATAACCCTTTATCAAAAGAACTAAAACATTTAACTCGGCGGGAGTGAGGCTTGAAGTTGCTTCAATAAATTTCTTGAACTTGTATTCCAGATAAGGAGGTAGCCCCTTGATAGACTTATCTTTAATTTTCTCCCTAACATTTTCCAAAAACTTATTTATCTCGTAAAAACCAGAGTCTAAAATGTCTTGCCTGTAGTCTTCGTCTAAGATTTTCTCCTGGTTTTCTATTAGGGAAAGTCCATCTGTAATTGGGCTTATGTACCTTCTAGTAAAATTCCAGCTAATGACTATGGCAAAAAATAAAAATAAGACAACAGAAATGGCAATATTGGATATATTTTTAAAAATATCCCTATTATATTCATCAAGAGGAATCATAGAAATAATTAAGGACTTATCCCCGTTTTCTATTAGGGAAACTTCTCTCAATAAACCTATGTATTTGGATTTTGAGCCTACAAACTCCTTTAAATCCCTACCATGATTTTTGATTTCTAAAACATCATCTGGAAGAAAATAATATCCCTCCTGGGTTCCGCTGCTGAGGGCCCTTTCGGTATCTATTTTACTATCTGCTACTGGCAAAAATACAGAAGTCAACCTCTTCATCTTGGATGGTTGGGCAATTTTTTCCTTAAAATACATTTCTTCTACTTCAAAGCCACAGACTCCATAAAGCTTGCCATCCCTACTCACAATAGGAAGGCTTATTAACATTACCTTTTCACTTGTTCCAGGTAGGGTAAATACTTTGGTCATCCTATAAGAATCATAAATAGACTTATTTACATTTTTAGCAAGGAGAGCGTAGGCAGGTAGATTTGATAAATCATATTCTAACTTCCACTTCCTATGAGGCATTGCCGAGTGTTTCTTAGCCACCTCTGCATCTCCCCTATATACAGTAACAGACGATTCCTTCAAGCTCCTAGAATCAAGTTTTAAATACAAACCAGACCTAGAATCTTTTGCCCCCTTATTTTTAGAATTAACAGTGGTATTGAACAAGACAAAGGCTCCTGATGTATCTGCGTAAAACATGGAGCTTTTCAGGTTTTCGAATATCCTATCCTGTATTTGACTAAGGAGTTTTTGATTATCTCTCAAATCTTCAAAAGAAATTTTTTCCTTATCCAAAATCTCTTCTAGGCACTCACTTGTATCTTGGGATAAGTGCATGGCAGAAATAGCTGACTTATCAAAATAACCCTTTATTTCCTTATCCAGCATAGATACTTGGATATCAAGGCTCTTTACATAATCTTTTCTGACATTTTTGTATTGGTCAAATAAAACCAAAGCCAAAACTATGAAGAATAGCAAAAGCCCAGCAAAAATAATCATATAGATAAAAAGTTTTCTATACATTGAATTTTTTTGATATTTCTTATTTATATCAAACAAGGGCTGCTCCTAAAATTATCCTATCAGCTTTTCCCAGCATTCTTCTATCAGACTATTAACATCTTCGCCACTTTTATATCTTTCTTCAAAGGATTTTTGATTAGCCCTAAGCCAATCATAAAAATTTAGAACCCTATTATAATCATAAGACTCAGAGAGAAAGCTGTAGTCTTTTTCCATCTTTGATAAGCTATGGTATAGGTCTTTATAATCGTGGTTTTCAAATTCCATATCTAAAACTTTGTTAAAGGCCTCATTTCTTACAGGCATATAGCCAGTTTTTGTAACAAAATCTAAGTTTCTTTGGCTTTCTGTAATCCATTTGGCAAATATGGCTGCCGCCTTTGCCTTTTCATCGGTAGTCTTATAGGCGCAAAGCCCTGTACCAGCTAGGGTATCAACCTTATTACCACCCTTACTTATTGGCAAAGCTAAAACTTTTAGATCCATAGGCTCAGACCTATTGTCTGGGTAGGTCACCGTATCATTATAATACAAAACAGCGGCAGATGAACTTATCCCTGCTAAGCTCTCCCCTGTCATCATCTGGGTATTGGCATAAAGATCTGACACAATGATATGGCCCTTTACCAGAGAGGTCATAAATTTATAAAATTCTTTTTTAAATTCCTTATTATTTTCATCATACCAACCATGGTCGTTATGGAGTTTGGCATTTGGATTTGTTGAAAGACAAGCAAGTTCAATTTCTCTTAAAATGTAGTCCATGGCACAAAAAGCCTTGCCATCTGACCAGTCATAAAATTTCTCAGCCGCATCAAAAAATCCATCCCAAGTTGATAAATCTTCATAATCAAGGCCTGTATCTTTAGAAAACCTAGCAAACATAGACCCATTTATAAAGAGCATATGGGTCGATTTTGAGATAGGAAAAACTAAAAGCTTATCTCCCACCTTGCCATCTTCTAAAAAATCTTCCTGATAATCACTGAGTTCTTCTTTTGTAAAATAATCTTGCCAATCAATTAGGTTTTCACTCCCCAAATCATCGGCATTTCCACTATGGCAAAAGAACAAATCTGGCATTTTTTTTGCCCCGGACTTGCCCGCCTGAGAATCTAAAAGTTCATCGCCAATTTCTGCTGAATTACTTGTCGCAGTAACATTTATAACAATTCCTTCCTTACTACCCACGGTTTCGTTAAACTCATCAACGAGCTTATCCATAGGAGATGAAGCCTGTTCGCCATAAACATGCCACATTGTAAGACTTACTGGTTCTTTTTTATTATTTAAAAGTATAACAAATAGGGTGATAATTATAAAAACAAATATAATAATTATAGCCAGCCTTTTGTTTTTGCTCTTTTTCATAAAGTCCTCAATTCATAAAAAAACATCTTCTCTATTTAAAACTAACATAGTTTTTTTACAATGTCAAGATAAGTTTATATAGGAATTAGTTAAAATATTATCATTAACTCTAGCATACTTTAAATATTTTGTATCAAAAAAAGATGAAATATCAAAATAGACTTCTCTATTCTAATCTTTCATCTTTATTATTATTTGCCTATAGCATTTTCCCTACCATAATAAAATAGGTATTGTTGGGCGTAGCCGGCAAGGTCTCCAAATATTTCTCTAGCGTAGTTGTCTACTTGTTTTTTTGGTACTTCCTTGCCTATAAAAAGTGTTTCCATTACCCTTTTAATCCATACGTCAACAGGGAAAGTCTCCCTCCTGTGGTAGGCAAAAAGCATGATACAATCAGCCACCTTTGGACCGATACCTGGAAGGTTGTTAAGTTTATTGTGCAGATCTTTATCTGTGAGAGTTTTTTCATCTTCAAAATTTAAAAATCCGTCCACAAAGGCCTTTGCTGTTTCTACTATCCTCACATCACGAAAACCCACTCTCGCATATTCTCTTAGCTCCAGTGGATCAACATTTGCTAGGACTTCTGGAGATGGAAAAGAATAATATTTTTCGCCCATATATTCTCCAAGGTAGGTGCCGTACCTCTCAGAGATTATCCTCACAGCCTTTTTTATCCTAGGAATTTGATTGTTGGCAGAGATTATAAAAGAAATTGTTGTTTCAAATAATTCTTGATTTAAAATCCTAATTCCGTAACCATAATCACTCGCCTCTTTTAATATTTCTGATTCTGACAATGCTTGTTTGATTGCCCCATAGTCAGTGCCCAGGTCAAAGTAATCGTAAAAAATATCGTAAAAGTCATCAAAACTTACATTACGGACTAGGGTGTAACCATCACACTCTAATAAGTTTATAATTTTCCCTAAAAAAACAGCTGTAAAGGAACCGTCATCATTTTTTCTAAAATTAAAACATTGACCACATTCGAAAATATGGTCAACCTTAAAAGAATCCTCCCTGAGGATAAGTCCCTCAGGAGACTCTTTGATATTTAATTTTCTTTTTTTATCAGTAATATATCTCATTATCTAATCCTAACAGCATGGATAGCTAGCCTTTGATCAGCATAATCATATTGGCAGGTTGATAGGGTTATAATTGTATCCTTTTCAGTGAAGGGTCTAGTATCAAGCTTAACCTCAGAACTTGACCTGAGTTTGTTAAAGTATGGCACCTTGTCCCCATCATAGGTGAAATCTAAGGTCCTGTAATCTGAACTAGAAGGTGTTCCGTAGGCAGAAAATATTTCATATTCCCTTAGACCGTCTTTTGTTGTTAGGTAGATAGTCCTATTTTTTTCTGCAAATTCTTGCTTCCTATATTGGTCAAGTGGTGTAAACATCGAATCAATCTCTAGATGGTGACCATATATTACAGAATTGTCGTCATTTATATCTGGCGAATTATATACATCCATAAATATAGAACCAGCTATGTCATATTCCTTATTAAGTCCCTTTCTTAGATAGAATTCATTGTCAGGCCCTTGAAGAACTGGATATTTGATACCTGTTCCAGGAATCTCTATTACAGCTATAACGTCAGGATTTTGTTCCTTTAATTTTTTAAGAAGGCTTAAGTGAATTTTTTCAAGTCTAGCCAAAGGATTTTTAACAGTTTCAACATCTATATCACCATTACTGCCCTTATCTACATCCGCTTCAACTTGCTTTGATAAATCTTCTATGTATCTATTGTTTTTCATGTTTGTCCAATAATCAAGACCCCTCTTACCTAAGATAGACACGCAGGCTAAGATTATTAAAATTAGGACAAATCTAATTAATGCCATTATTTTTGATTTCATTTTACCACCTTTAAAAAGTATGTTTCATTAGTATAATATACCATAACAGAGCATAATTAAAAGTATTTTAGAAAAAAAGGAGAAACTATGAAAGATTACAAGTTATACGTAGGAACTGTTTGTAGATTTTGCAAAAAAGTCGAGACTTTCTGTGAAGAAAACAATATAGATATTCCCCTAGTAAATATAAACGATGATAGAGAGGCTATGTTGGAGCTAATGGAAAAGGGCGGCAAAAGACAAGTGCCATGCCTCTACCACGACGGTGAGTACCTATACGAATCTGATGATATAATAAAATATCTAAAAGAGAATTATAAGTAAGGTTATATATGATAAAATTAATTGCATCTGACATTGATGAAACATTAATAAGCCGCGATCAAAAGGTCCCAGAAAGAAATAAAGACGCAATAAAAAAAGCCATAGAAAAAGGCATAATTGTTATCCTCGCAACCGGAAGGGGGCCTTATGAAATCTTTGATATCCCAGATCAGGCAGGAGTCATCGCCGATGACAGGTATATAATTTGTTGTAATGGCGCAGTTATAATGAATGTAAAAACCAAGGAAATTGTAAATGTTGTAGACATGGATTTTGCCTATGCGAGAAAAATTTTTGCCTACGCCTATGAGAACAATCTCACATTCTATCTTTATACCCTAAATAAAAAATACGGAATCAATCTATCTGATGAATCAATCGTGGCTGAAAAGCATATCAATATCCTAGATACTGACAACATTGAATTTTTAAAAGATGAAACCATCCTAAAGGTAATAATAAAAAACAAAAACATGAACAAGCTCCAAGCTCAAGAAGTTGATATAGCAAAGATAACAGACTATAACCTCGAAATTTCCTATTCTTCAAATATGTATATGGAAATAAATGCCAAGGGCGTAAATAAGGCACAAGCCTTAAAGAAAGTCTGTGACTACTATGGCATAGATTTAAAAGACGTCCTAGCCATCGGAGATAACCACAACGACGTAGCCATGCTAGAAGAAGTAGGCAGGTCTGTCGCAGTAAATAACGCAAGACTACAAGTAAAACAAACAGCCGACTACACCACCAGCCTAGACAACAGCAAAGGTGCCGTAGGTGAAGCCATAGAAAAATTTGTTTTAAACCTATAAATCCCTCCACCTGCATAGCAGGTGGTTTTTTGTTTCGCTCTTTTTGTTTGCTTGTCTCTCTTAGATGGGCAACAAAAAACTAAGCTAGGAAAACCAAGCTTAGTCTATTTTTTCTCTAATAATATTCTCTATTTGTCATATACCTATAGCCCATATATATAAGTCCTCCGACAATAAGGATAGGTAGAAGTTGGGTTAGGATTCCAAAAATTATTACTATTGGCAAAATTATTAACCCACCGACTATTAATAATGGTAGGCTTACAAGACCAATGGTGATACCTAGGACTCCTAAGATCAATTTAAAAACTAATTTTATAAGTGGGATGCCAATGAAAATGGCACCTATGATTAAAAGTAAGGTTAACATATTGAACTCCTTTTGTTAATATTATACATATATTGAAGTTTTATGTCAAGTATCTTAATATTATTTTGGATATTCTTTTATATCTTAAGTTCGGTTTTAATATATGTAAGGAACAAAAAAAGGGAGCCTAGCTCCCCTTAAACTATTTTCTATAACCAAATTCGTGGTCAAGGATGTAGATTCCACCCCAGTTGCCGTTAATTCTTTCTAGTCTTGTTACAATCTTGCCTACTGTATCTTCTTCTTCAACTTGTTCATCAATAAAGCCTTTGATAAATGAAAATACTCTTAGATCTTCTTCTTTGGCAAGTTCTGCTATTTCATAAATTCTTCTTGATACTTCTTTTTCATGAGCTAGGGCTGCCTTAAATACGTCTACTAGGCTTTCATAGTCATATTGTGGTTCAGCTATTGCCTTATATCTAACATCATAGCCTACTTCTTGAAGGAAGTGTTTTATGGCTTCGCCATGTTCGATTTCTTCTTTAACTTGACTATCAAACCAATGTGTGAATCCATCAAGCTCAAGTCTGTCTGTATAAGCAGCCATTGCTTTATAGATGTATGCTGATTCATACTCAAAATTCATTTGTTCATTTAATAAATCTAATACTTTACTCATTTATTTCTCCTTTTTCTAGCATTTCACCGTAAGGAATATATACACCGTATATATCTAGGTTTCTTGCTAATATCTCCTTTATTACTTGTGTTGTATTTTCGGAATTTATATTGACTGTGAAACTCTTATCCTTAATCATAAATTCATCCCCAGCTATTATTCCCTTTGATTTTAAGCCACAGAAAATCTCCATCGCCTTCTTCTTAGTGAATTTTCCATCTAGTTGGAAGGTTATAGGAAATACTTTTGTAGAATCTATTAGAGGATTTAATTTTTTGATTAAAAGTAAGTCTTTCATAGCCATCTCCTATTAATAAAGATACCCATTTTTAAAAAAAATTTAACAATTATTTTCTTCCATTTCTTTTTTTGAGAAGATACAGCCACAATATTCCTGCCTGTATATCCCATATTTTTTTGAAAGTTCTATTGATTTCCTATATCCATCCTTCTTTTTAAAGTCTGCATATAGGTATTTAACGCCATATTTTTCCTCAAGTTCTTTGCCAATTTCGTTTAGCCATTGAGCGTTTTTATAAGGAGATATTGATAGACTGGTTGTGAAATATTCATAGGATTTTTCCTTGGCAAGTCTTGCAGTTTCTTCTAACCTTAATTTATAGCAATCATAGCAAGCCCTACCAAACTCCTTGTCGTCTTTTCTTTTTTGGGCGACTTTTTCAAAATCCCTCATATCATTAGCTGGAATTATAACTTCGCCGTCGAAAGCAGATTTTTCTGCAACTATTTGTAAATTTTCTGCACGTTTTTCAAGTTCTTCTCTTGGATAGATCATGGGATTGTAAAAGTATAAGTCCATAACAAAATATTCCCTAAGTCTTTCTATGACTTGGGTTGAACATGGGCCACAGCATACTTGCAACAACAAGCTTGGCTTTCTTCCTTCTTTATCAAGTCCTTGTATGATTTCTTCCATCATCCTATTATAATTAATTTTGTTCATATAAACCTTTCAAGCAAAAAAATCGCAAGAATAAACATTCCTGCGATTTGCATATTATCTCTTTGAGAATTGTGAAGATTTTCTCGCCTTTTTGAGACCTGGTTTTTTTCTTTCCTTTTTACGTGAATCACGTGTTAGGAAGCCAGCTCTCTTTAGGGCTATTCTTAGGTCAGGGTTTGCTATGATTAGCGCTCTTGCGATTGCGTGTCTAATAGCTCCTGCTTGACCATTGAAGCCACCGCCGTTTACATTAACTCTGATGTCAAAGCTTGTAAGATTTTCTGTTAATGTTAGTGGGCTTCTTGCTATAATTTTAAGAGATTCAAAATCAAAATATTGATCTAAATCTTTTCCGTTTACTATTATATTTCCAGATCCTGGTACCATTGTTACTCTTGCAACAGAGGTTTTTCTTCTACCAGTTGATTGTATAATGTTATCTGCCATATTTTACTCCTTACTTAAGATCTAAAGCTTCTGGGAATTGTGCTTCATGACCATGGTCAGGGCCAGCGTAAACTCTTAGTTTTTTTGCCATAGCACGACCAAGTTTGTTGTGTGGAAGCATTCCTACAATTGCATTTTCTACAATTCTTTCTGGGAACTTAGCTTTCATGTCTTTAAACTTAGTAATTTTAAGACCACCTGTGTATCCAGAATATCTCTTGTATTCTTTTTGATCTTCTTTGTTTCCTGTAAGCACTACCTTGTCAGCATTAACAACTATTACATAGTCTCCTGTGTCAAAGTGTGGAGTAAAGGTTGGTTTGTTCTTTCCTCTTAGTATTGCTGCAACTTGGCTAGCTAGTCTACCTAGAACCATGCCTTCTGCATCAACAACATACCATTTTCTTTCGATGTTTGATGGAGTCGCAGTCCATGTCTTTTGATGTTTCATCTCATCCTCCTATAATTTTTTCGGCTACTATATTTAGACACCGCATTAGTAGCTTGCGGCTGTACTCGTCCTGGCACTTATCTATCGCTCCCAGGATATGCGATTCGTCTCGATTCCTTATGAAGGTCTGAGTCGACTGATATATAATACCAGCTTTTAGAGCTTTTGTCAATATTTTCTATTTTCTCTTTGCAAGTTTTTTATAAGTATAAGGAGAAAAGAGTAGAAGCATAGGATAAAGCTCTAGCCTTCCAAAGAGCATGGCAAAGGTTAGGGTAAACTTAGATGTTGGTGCCATGGCTGCAAAGGAAGATACGGGACCAAAATCTTTTAAGCCTGGTCCTACGTTATTAAAGGTTGTAGCAACAGCTGCGAAGGCTGCTTCGAAATTTTCTACGTCCCTACTAACTATTACCATAAAGAGGATAAAGAGCAAGATATATGAAACCAAATACTTGTTTACTGCTTCTTCTAATTCCTCATCCATCTTTTTGCCGTCAAGTTTTGTGATAGTTACTCTTCTTGGATTGATAACTTTTTTTATGTGGTTGATGGTTGCTTTAAATAAGATTAAAAATCTTGAAACCTTAAAGCCACCCGCAGTAGAGCCTGCAGATGCACCTATAAACATTAACAAGATTAAAATGTTTCTTGAAAACATCGGCCAAGCACCATAGTCCGCAGATACATAACCTGTTGTTGTCATTATTGATGAGACGGTAAATAGGGATTGAATGCCAGTGTAGGCTAGATCATCATAATAGCCTCTGATATTAAAGAAGATCAAACCAGTAGAGATGGCGATTATTCCCAAGTACCAATAAAGTTCTTCTGACTTAAAGCCCTCTCTTGCAGACCTAATTAGGGCGTAATAATAGAGGTTAAAGTTCACCCCAAATAAAATCATGGCAACAGAAAGTACTAATTCAATATATCTTGAGTCATAATAGCCTACTGATAGACCCTTATTGGCAAAGCCTCCAGTACCCGCTGCACCCATAGCATAAATTATTGCATCAAATAGGTTCATTCCTCCAAACATTAAAAATATAACTGTAATGAGGGTCATTACCAAATAAATTATGTATAAGACTCTGGCAGTCTTACCAAGCTTTGGTGTAAGTTTGCCAAAAGATGGTCCTGGCATTTCTGCTTGAAGGAGGTTTGACGATTCTTTATTTGATTTTGGCAAAATCGCTAGGGTAAATACCAAAATCCCCATACCTCCGATAAGGTGGGATAGGGACCTCCACATAATAATTGAATGAGGCAATAATTCCACATCGTTTGCTACAGATGCCCCACAAGTTGTAAAACCACTTGCCATCTCAAAAAAAGCATCTAGGAAGGTGTGGTAATTTGTCGGTGTAAGGTAGAGGGGAATGGCTCCGATTATAGAAAAAATCACCCAACATGCCGCTGTAGTAAAAAGAGCTTCTCTGGTGTAGATATGACCTTGTTCGTCGCCTATTTTTACAAGTAGGCTTCCACCTAGACCAGAAATTAATATCGGCAAAATAAAGTATAACTTATCCTTAAATCCTTCTTGGTAGATAAAGGCAACCAAGAGTGGGACCAACATTAATAGTGCCAAGACTTGGAGGAGCCTGCCCAAAAGATAATTTATCGTCTTAATATTCATACTTACTCCAATATATCATCTAAAACCTTAAAGCTGTGGTTGGTTGTCGCAACAAGAACCGAGTCACCAAGATTAATCTTTGATGACCCATTTGGGATTTCTATTTCAACCTGACCATGGTCAATTGCCAAAACCAAACTATCGTCTCTAATACTTAAATTTTTTAGAGGTCTGTCTAGTATTCTAGAATGGTCGATGGCTTTAAATTCTATCACCTCAACTTCACCTTCCTCTAGCCTATATAGGGATGAAATTGACTTGCCCCTAGCGTTTACCTTGCTTCTTACCAACCTATTGATCACATCACTTGCTGCCATCTTTGGTGCAAAAGTTGTATCATTGTCTAGGATTCCAGTCATTTTTAATAGCTTAGTCCTATTGACCTTGGCAATTACCTTTTCAAGTCCTGATTTTTGGGCAAGAAGGGATATCAAAATATTTTCTTCATCTATACCTGTTAGGGCAAGAAGGGCATCAAAATGATTTAACCTTAATTCTTCTAGGACTTCAGGACTGGTACCATCAGCATTTATTACTACAGCTGCTTCGTGCATCTCGCTGATATCTTCTGCTTTTTTTCTATCAATTTCTACAACAGTCACCTTAAAGCCTCTGTCGACCAAAAGACCAACAAGGTACTTAGAAATATTTCCAGCTCCTATTACCAAGATGTTTTCTATGTCGTAGGCACCCTTTTGTTCGTGCCTATAAAAACTATCCACAGCTTCCTTTGCACCTATTACATAAATCTTGTCCCCAGCTTTTAGGATATCATCACCGTGGGGAATATTAACATCTCCATCAGAATTTATGATACCGATTAGGGTGTGATAATTTTCTGAATAGGTTCTTAAATCTGAAAGCTTTCTGCCATCAAGGTCTGAGCCTTCGTCTATTACAAGCTCCATCATTATAGCCCTATCCTTAAAGAAAGATTCTACGTTGAGGGCATGAGAGTATTTAAGGCTCCTTTGTAGGTCCTTGGCTGCTATGTATTCTGGGTTCACAATGGACATGGCATCGGTGACTTCACCTATAAATCTCCTGTGCTTAACATAGCGAGGTTCCCTTAGCCTTATAATAATGTTTTTGGCTCCTAAATTTTTGGCGAAAGTCGATGCGATTAGGTTTACATCATCAGACTGGCTTATTGCTATAAAGAGGTCACAATCCTTTGCTCCTGCCTCAACTAGGGCCTCCACATCTCTGCCATCACCCACTAAACCCATTACATCATTGGTCGCCAAAAGCTCTTCTAAAACTTCCTTATTTCTGTCAATTACAACTATATCGTGCCCCTCGTTGGAGAGGTCTTTTGTCACAAAAGAGCCGACTTTGCCGGCTCCTAAAATAATTATTTTCATCAAAGCTCCTTAGGAAATTCAAAGATCTTACTAATACCTTACCTCATTTATAGATTTTCCCATATTTATTTCTTTAGATAATCGTAGGCATAGCGTGCTAAAAGCTCTGCACCATATTTCATAGCTCTTTCATCTGGATTAAAGTCTGTGGCGTGGTTTTGTGGGTAGGTCGCCTTGTTTTCTGGGTCCCTGCCACCTATAAACATATAAGTGCCCTTGATTCCCGGCACATCCTTATAACCTGATAAGTAAAAACCAAAGTCCTCTGAGCCGGCGAGTTTTAGGTCAGTTGAAACATTTTCTTCACCAAAAATTTCTCTTGCTATTTTTACTGAAAGGTCAGTTGATTTTTCTTCGTTGATTACAGCACCTGCTCCCATGTGGTAATCAAAGTCCGCCTCTCCTCCGTAAATCTCTGCAGAAAGTTTGGCTGCTTTTTCAAGTTCCTTCACCATAAAATCTACTGATTCATTAGAAAAAGACCTGAAGGATCCATCAAGTCTTATATCAGCTGCAACTGCGTTTGATGCAGATCCACCTTCTACAACTCCCAAGTTAAGCACAACTGGATGAAAGACATTGTCAATTTTTCTAGCCTGGATAGCGTAGGCTACGTTTATAAAATTTGCAAGCATAAGCATGGCATCATTGCCTTGGTAAGGAGTGGATGAATGGGCAGACGTACCCTTAAATTTCACTGTGAAAAAGGTATTGTTTGCCATGACTTCCCCGTAGCCAGTAGCAGCTTTGCCTAAATCCCAAGCAGTGTGGATGTGGATGGCAAAACCTGTATCTACATCCTTTGTATAACCCCCACTAACAACAGCCCTTCCACCTTCGCCAGTTTCTTCACCAGGTTGGAAAATTATTCTCACCCTGCCATTTAGGTCATCTTTCACCTTCAAAAGTGCCTTTGTTGCGTTTAAAAGCATGGCTGCATGGATATCGTGACCACAAGCGTGGCTTACACCTTCCACTTGGCTTTTAAAATCAAAGTCGTTTGTTTCTTTGATTGGAAGTGCATCTATATCTGCCCTTAAAAGTACAGTCTTGCCCTTACTTTCTGGATTTATTTCAACCATAAGACCTGTCGGGTCGATTTCTACAGGATTAAAACCCATAGCCTCAAGTTCTTTTTTTATAAAAGCTGTGGTTTTCACTTCCTTCATAGATAGCTCAGGATTTTCGTGCATATATCTCCTATCTGCTATCATTTTTTCTTCATTGGCTAATATTGATTTTTTTATAGTATCTGTCATAAGTTTTCCTTTCTAATTATCGTATTATATATACCCAAAACAAAAAGACTTAGTCTATAATAAATCGCTCTTATCTATAAAAGCGCTTTAAAACTAAGTCCTTTTTCCTATTCTGCTTGTGGAGCAATCTTTAAATCCAAATACAAATCATTGTATAAAATAGTTGTTTCCTTGCCCAAATCTTTAAAAACTGTTAATTTGTCAATAATATCATCATCTGGATAAAGAGTCTTATCTATCCTTGGATTAGGTTTTACTAATTTCATTGCTTTTTTATTTGGAGTTGCATAATGTATATAGTCTGCGTTTTTAGCTGCAACTTCAGGTCTTAAAAGATAAGAAATTAGGGCATAAGCTCCTTCTTTGTTTTTGCTAGTTTTTGGAATAACCATGGTATCAAACCAAATATTTGACCCTTCTTTAGGTATAATATAGGCAAGCTTATCGTTTAAGGCCTCTGCCTTGGCAGCTTCACCGGAAAAAGTTATTCCTATGTCAGCTTCGCCCTGGGCCACATACATCCTTATTTCATCAGCAAGGATAGCCTTAACATTTGCCATAAAAGGCACCAGGTCGTTCTTAACCTTCCTTAAGATTTTTTCATCCTTTTCATTTATATCATAACCATTTTTTAACAAACCAATGCCAAGGGTTTCTCTCGCCCCATCAAAGGAAAGAATTTCTCCCTTAAACTTAGGATCCCAAAGCTTAGCCCATGAATCCAAATCTTTTGCCCCATACTTTTCTGTATTGTAAATTATACCAAAAGTTCCCCAAAAATATGGTACTGAATATTCATTGCCCGGGTCATAAATCTGGTCTAGAAATCTCTCATCAATATTATCAAGCCCCTTGATTTTAGAATGGTCAAGCTTTTCCAAAAGCCCTTTTTGCTTCATCATCTCAACTGTATATTCTGAAGGAAAGGCGAGGTCATAATGGGTCTTGCCCTGCTCGATTTTGGCCATCATGGCCTCATTGGAGTCGAAGGTTTCGTAGACTATCCTATAGCCTGTTTCCTTTTCAAAATCTCTAAGGATTTGTGGATCAACATAGTCTCCCCAATTGTAAAAGTATATATCCTTATCACTTGAACCTGTAGAGCTCGCATTTAATCTATCTTTACAAAAAACTAGGAGAAGGGTTAGGCCTAAAATTCCTAAAATAAATTTATAAACCTTGTTCATATTTCTTTGTCTCCCTTCTTTCGATTATATAATAGATAATTACCATAACTAAGGAAATAGCAAAAATTATGGCTGATAGGGCGTTAATTTCAAGAGAAATTCCACTCCTAACCCTAGAATAAATTTCTATGGAAAGGGTCGAAAAACCTGACCCGGTCACGAAAAATGTAACAGCAAAATCGTCAAGCGAATAAGTAAGGGCCATAAAAAATCCTGCAAAAATCCCACTTGCTATATTTGGCAAGATTATCTTATTTAAAATCATCATATCACTAGCGCCCAAGTCTTCGGCAGCCCTTATCATATCCTCATTTAGAGCATAAAGCCTTGGCAAAACCATAAGGACAACTATAGGAATTGAAAAAGCAATGTGAGCAAGAAGGACCGAGAAAAATCCCATAGGAATTTTCAATAAAATACTAAACAAAATCAAGAAGCTAGCACCCATCATGATGTCTGGAAGAACCATCAAAACTGAATTTAGACTTAGAAGCTGTTTTTTGATTTTTTTATTTTTTGTATAGTATATAGAAATCGCTCCTAAAGTTCCAACAATACTTGCAATTAGAGATGACAAGAGGGCTAAGATTATGGTATTCAAAACAATATTTAACAACCTCTTGTCAGAAAAAACTGCTTGGTAATGTTCAAGGGTAAATGATTCAAAAGAATTCATATTCCCACCACTATTGAAGGAATAAAAAATTAAATATGCCAGAGGAAGGTACATAATGATAAAAACAAAAATCAAAAATAATTTAGATAATTTGTTTGATTTATTTTCCATTTACTTCCCCCTTCTTGTTCAAAAGCGAAATCACTGCAAACATAATCCCGATTAGGATAAGGCCTATGGTTGAACCCATGCCCCAGTTTTGAGTCACAAGATAGTGCTGCTCAACAGCTGTGCCTAGGGTGATTATCTTGTTGCCTCCAATTATCCTTGTAATCAAAAACAAGGACAAGGAAGGGATGAAAACTGCCTGAAATCCAGCTATAACTCCGTCCATTGAAAGGGGTAGGATAATCTTCCTAAAAGTTTGAAGCTTGCTTGCTCCTAAGTCTTCGCTTGCAATTATATACTCCCTAGGAATAGTATCAATCGATCTAAAGATAGGCAAAATCATAAAAGGAAGCTCTACATAAGAAGCTACTAGGATAAAGGCTGGATTTGTAAATAAAAATCCTTGGCTTGCAAGGCCCAAAAGACCCACTATGGTTCCATTTTTATTAAAAAGTCCTATAAAGGCGTAGGCTTTAAGAACGAGGTTTATCCAAGTTGGCAAAATTACCAAAAGCAAAATCAAATCCTTGTGCTTGGACTTAGTCAAAAAATATGAAAATGGATAGGCCCACAAAAGTGTAAAGGATGTAATTAAAAAGGCAGTCAAAAATGAATTTAGGGTCATGATTATATAGTTTTTGTTGGAAAAATAAGCTATATAATTATCAAAGGTAAAGTTACCATAAATATCAAAAAATGACTGGTAAAGCAAAAGCAGAATTGGAGCTATTATGAAAACCAAAATCCAAATGTAATATATAAAGGTTAATTTTTGGTATTTTTTAGTCATCACTTTCTCCAGTAGCGTACTTTTCGATTCTCTTATCGAAAGCCTCTTCGGTTTCGTTGTAACGCATAACGTGGATATTTTCAGCATCTATCTTAATTCCGATGTCATCGCCTTCTTCAAAACGTCTAGTTGTATGGATTTTCCAAGAAAACTCCATCTTATCAATGGCAATTAATTCATTAAAGACACCACGGAAAAGAATATTGTCAATGTTTACAACTATGTCTGCTTGATTAAGCGGAACAACTTCAATATCTTCAGGTCTAATTACAACTTCTACCCTCTCACCCTTGGCAATACCAGCATCAGAACAGTCAAAAACCTTGCCAGCAAATTCTACCTTATAGTCATCAACCATCCTTGCCTTTAGGATATTAGATTCACCAATAAATTCTGCAACATAACGGTTGATTGGCTCGTCATATATATCTTTTGGAGGACCTTGCTGGACAATTTTTCCCTTATCCATGACAAAAATATGGTCAGATAGGGCTAGGGCCTCTTCCTGGTCGTGAGTTACAAACACAAAGGTGATTCCAAGTTCCCACTGGATATCACTTAGTAAAACTTGCATAGACTTTCTTAATTTCATGTCGAGAGCAGAAAGAGGTTCATCAAGCAAAAGTACATCCGGTTTATTTACAATCGCACGAGCAATCGCCACCCTCTGCTTTTGTCCACCAGACATCTGGCTTACCTCACGTCTTTCAAAACCAGCAAGGTTTACCATTTCAAGGGCCTTCTCCACCTCTTTTTTGATTATAGCCTTGTCAATTTTTTTAATTTCCAAGCCAAAAGCTACATTGTCGTAAACATTCATATGGGGAAAGAGCGAATAATTTTGAAAAACTGTATTAACAGTTCTCTTGCTCGCAGGCACATCACCAACATTTTTCCCATTTATGTAAACAGAACCCTTACTAGGTTCCAAAAATCCAGCTATTAAATTTAAAATTGTAGTCTTGCCACATCCAGAAGGACCCAAAAGAGTATAAAACTTTCCCTTTTCAAGCTCCAAGTCAACGGATTTTAAAACTTCCTCGTCTCCAAAAAACTTAGAAACTCCATCAAGAACTACAGAATATTTCTCATAATTTTTATCCATACAACACCCCCCAACATTTTCTCATTATAAAAAGTATACCTCTTTTTCAAAAAATTTATTATATAATTTGTAAAGCTTTATTAGATTATAAATTTTTCGCTAATAATAGGCAAAAAAATACTGGTCACTTGGACCAGCAAATTTATGATTGGATTTCATATCTATCATCTAAATATGCATCGGATAATCTCGCCATTAGGATAATAGTTGTAATTACCATTATAACTGCAAAGACTAAAATATAGAAACTAAGCAATCCCCATACAAGAAATTCATCCTTTATTAAAAATACGGACGCTATTAGACCTAAAAATATTATAAGTGGTATGCCAACCCATTTTAAACCTAAGATTAGGGTCTTTTTAAAGAGTTTCTTGCCTTGGCTAAAAATCTTTCCTATAATTGTCATAACTCCATCTTCACTATCATAATGATCGGCTAGATAAAAGTTTGAGTAGGCAAAAAATATAGCAAGAACTAAAAATATTATGGCGCACACTATAGGAAGGATTATCGTACCAATAGCAAAAACAGACTTATTGCTTGGACTTGCTACAGCTGAAAATACACCGACTGCCCCACTTGCTGAAAAAGCGTATTGGGCAATAGCTTGCGCTATAGAAATTAAAAATCCTACTGTAAGGACCTTTCCATTTAAATAATTTACCTGGTTTAGGTAGTCTCCTACTGAACCCATCCTATTTCTAATAAGACCACTTGATAAAGAGAAAACAAATACAAAGGAAATTATTCCTGTAAGTAAATCTCCTAATATATCTACGATGAAATTATCTCCACCAATAGCAGATATTAGCTTAATCAAAAGGTAATTTGTAAGCCCACCTATAATCATTATCCAAAGTATAGACGAAAATCTATATTCTCTTTTCATAAAATTCTCCATTGTTAATTTTTTTCATTTATATTAATTTACCACAATTTATAAAATTTTACCATATTAATCTATAATTGGGTATTAATTTACTGAGGTGATATAATGATTAAAATAAATAAAGATAAATCCAGAGCTGAAGCGATTGAAGATGATAAAATAATCGGTCTTTGCGAATACAAAATTAATGACGGGGTAATTGACATCTACCACACAGAAGTCGATAGGGCCTATGGTGGCAGGGGAATCGCAAAGAAGCTCCTAGATGAAGTGGTAAATTTGGCTAGGAATGAGAACAAGAAAATTTTTCCAACCTGTTCGTACGTAGCAAAAAAATTTGACGAAGATAGAAAATATGAGGATGTTGACGCCAGATAAAATCTCGACCCAATTTTTGTGTCTTTTTCCTTGTTAAAATTCTCCCCTTTCTAGCTTTAAAGATTTTTAGGTGGTATTATAAGGGTAGTTAACAAGGGAGGTGAAGAATGGAAAATTCTAATAAAAATTGGCTCAGAAAACCAGGAATCTTATCTGTTTCCATCATTTTGGCTGTAAATGCAATCATAAGTGGTGGTCTTATTTTTATTAAGGATGAACTCGGCATTTCCCTTGCCCAAGCAGAATTTTTGGTAAGCCTTCCATCCATCACAACCATCATCGCCATTCTTTTAAGCGAACCGATTAGCCAAAGGATTGGCATTAAAAAATGTGTGAGCCTGGGGCTTTTTTTAGTTGGATCTTCTGCCTTTCTGCCCCTCCTTTCAAGGACCTACCTAAGTATTTTTATTTCTAGACTCATACTAGGCTTTGGGGTAGGACTTTACAATGGTCACGCAGCCAGCCTTATAAATATTTTTTACAAAGGTGATGAGGCGGCAAGTCTCCACGGAATTAGGAATTCTTGTGAGTACATAGGATTAATGTTGCTCTTATTTATAGCTGGACTCATCCTAAAAATATCCTGGCACTACGTTTTTCTAACCTATACCATAGCCTTTTTGATTTTGATATTTTTTAACCTCACAGTCGAAGATGTAGTCCATCCCAAAACCCTAGCTGAGGAAAAATTTAAAATCACGCTCCAAACCATCTTCTTTATGGTTTTTGCTGGGGTGACTTTGATGGATACCACAGCTGTCACTATCAGGTTTTCAACCATAGCTACACAAGGCCTGGGTCCTAACGCCAACATCAATATGCTAACCATGGTTATACCAATATTTGGCATGACAACAGGGTTTTTCTTTGGCAAGATAAATAGGAAATTAAGGTCAAAAACCATTTTACTTGGCCTTCTCATCTATATATTTAAAAATATTATCCTAAGCGTTTTTGGGCAAAATGTTTATGTTTATATGGTAGGCATGGCCCTTACTGCCGTCTCCCAAAGTTTGTGTTTTCCTTATATTTTCGCAGAAGTTGCGAGAGTTACCAGGTCATCCTCATCAAGGATTGTAAATAACCTAATCTTTGTAGGATCAAACCTAGGTGGATTTTTGGCATCAAGCTTCTTAAGTTTAGTGACCTTGTTTTTCAACCTAAAGGGCCCAACCACGGCCTTCATGGGCTTTTCAGTCCTCTATCTAGGATTTTTTGCAGTTTACTTCTACGAATATTTAAGTGTAAGGTCTTTTAGACTTAGGTAGAAAAAAGCTTATAAAAATTCCAGAGTCCTAGCTCTGGAATTTTTTACTATTTAAAACCCTAATCTTTCCAACGTATTTTTCTAGATTTCTCCTAATCAAACCTAAATTATAAATCCAAATCATATTTAATTCATTAGATCAAATATAAAAGATACTTCAAGACCAGGCTTTCTATTTCTTATTAAAAAAGAGCCCCCGTGCAATTCTGCTATTTGTTTGGCGATAAAAATACCAAGACCATGACTTGTTATATTGGTTAGATCTTCCTCATTGATTCTTTTTATAATACTTTCGTCAACTCCCCCACCCTCATCTAAGATGGTAATTATTAGCTTATCGTCAGCATCCATTATTGTAGTCCATATTTTCCCACCTGTATAAATAAGTGAGTTTTTTAAAATATTTTCTAGCATCCTATAAAATAAGTTAGGATCCATTTTTATTTCTTGATTTTGCTTTGCTAATTTATTTTCAAAAATAATTTCCCTGGTTGGATTTTCATTTAACTTATCAACTATAAGTTTTCGAATTAGCTTTACCGGACTTTTTTCCACAAAATTTTCCTTATCCAAATTGGCAAGCGACATAGTTAGGTTTAAGCCCTCTAAAATATTAGAAATTTTTAAGACTTGGTCTTGGATATTTCTAATGTCAAGGTCTTTTCTATCTGCTTTGCTAAGCTCCCAGGAAATCTTTGCAAGAGGAGTTCTAACATCGTGGCTTACTCCCCTTATCCACTTACTTTGCGATTGTTTTAAGATCTTATATTTTTCATTTGCCTCATTAATAGATAAGGCCAGATCTCTTAATTCTCCATTTTCATCTAGTTTTTCAAAGTCGTCTTCAAAAAGCTCATCAATCGCCTTTTGAAAAGGACTTATATTTTTAAGGATATCCCTTATATCCAACCTATAAAAAATATAAACAAAGAGTAAAAATAAAATTATAAATAAGACAACTAACCACAAATTAAAAATAAGGTTGTGGTAGTTATAATAATTAAAAGGCAACTTATCCAGAGAATTTTTTGGATAGGCAAAGACAAGCAGGCCATCACCTAGGATATAAGTAAATACAGGGTAGTCAGCCAAATAATACCTAGTGAAACTTGCAACATCTGTTAGATTAAATTTATCTTTTACTTCCCTTGGCTTGCCAAAAGATTCGGTGACTTTCCCACTCTTATCTAGCCTTAACGCCCATATATTTTTTTCTTTTAAAAATCCCCTATTTTTTTCGTTAAGATAAACGTCCGTCTTATTATCAGTTATATAAGTATAAACATCATTTGGGTTTGGATATTCAACACTTAACTTGTAGTTTAAATATAAAAAGGTCATGAGCAAAAAAATCAGAAAAAATAGCAAGAGCAGTATTCTAATTACAATTTTTTTAAATCTTTTTATTATATAGTTAAACATCCTAGTCTTCTTTCACAAGTTTATAGCCCAGACCCTTTATGGTTATCAAGATTTTAGGCTCTCTCGGATTGTCTTCGAGTTTTTCACGAATCCTATAGATGTGAGTTATCAATGTATTTTCATATCCATAGGAATCTTCCCAAATATTTTCCAAAATGCGGTCAATCGAGACGATCATATTCATGTTATCGGCTAGGTAGGCTAGGATTTTAAATTGGGTGGCAGTTAGGGGAATCTCTTCACCATTTTTGATAAGGATACCCTTGGCCTTATCGAAAATTACCTTGCCTAAGGATATTTTCCCATCATTTTTTATTTTTTTACTGCGTCTTAAAACTGCATCTATTCTCCAAAGGAGTTCATCAGGGAAAAATGGCTTGACTAGATAGTCATCAGCCTTATTTTCAAAGCCTTCCTTCCTATCATCTATCCCATCAAGGGCAGATAGGATTATGACTGCCATATCGGATTCCTTCCTTATTTCCTTTAGCAAATCAAAACCACTCCCATCTGGAAGCATTAGGTCAAGGACCACTAGGTCAATTTTGAAGTTTGCGAGTTTAAACCTAGATTCTTTGATGTTTTTTGCAGTATAAAGTTTTTCAAAACCCTTATCTTTTAAAAAATTATATAAATTTTCTAATAAACTTGCTTCATCATCTACTATTAATATAGAAAAATTGCTTCTAAAATCCATTTGCATCTCCTTATTATCCTAATTATACACCAGTCTTTATATTTTTTGGATTTTGTGATGTAAAAGTGACCTTGGCTAGATTTTATCGTTATCTTAGCTTGGTATCCTATTTTTAGGAGGAATAATTATGAAAAAAATCTTAGAAATAAATAATTTACAAAAATCATATAACAAGAAGAAAGTCCTAGATATTGACTCTTTGGCAATAGAGGAAGGAGCTATTTATGGCCTGATAGGCAAAAATGGAGCTGGAAAGTCAACTCTTATGAAGCTTATATTAGGTCTTGTGGGAAAAGACGGAGGGGAAATTAGGGTTTTTGGTGAGGAAGTAAGTCCTAAAAACCAAAAAGACCTTAACAAAAATCTCGGAGCCCTAATAGAAAATCCTTCCTTTTATGACCACCTAAGTGGCTATGAAAACCTAGAAATAATTTGTAGCCTTAAGGGAATAAACAAGGCAGAAATCTCAAAAACTCTTGACCTTGTTGGTCTTTATAATGTAGGCAAGAAAAAGGCTAGGGATTATTCGCTGGGCATGAAGCAAAGACTCGGTATTGCCATCGCTCTTATTGGAAATCCAAAACTTTTGATTTTGGATGAGCCTATAAATGGTCTTGATCCTCAGGGAATCGAAGAGATGAGAAATTTATTTAAAAACATAGTGAAAAACACTTCTACTAGCATTTTAATTTCTTCCCACATCCTTGATGAAATAGAAAAAATTTCCACCCACATCGGTATCCTCAAGGAAGGGAAATTAACTTACAACGGAAGTTTGGAAGAATATAGAAGACTCCATCCGCCATTTATTTCCCTACAAACATCTGACAACCAAAAGGCCCTTGCCCTTTTAGATATGGGGCAAACAAGGATAGATGGTAAAAAGATTATTTTGGGCAAAGTTTCAAACAAGGAAATATCAGAAATTGTGAATTTCCTACATGGTAAGGTTGATATATACAGGATTGAAGAAGAAAAAGAAAGCCTAGAAAAACTCTTCATCGAAGAAAGCAGGTCTTAGCATGGCAAATTTAGAAAGAAAAAAATATAAGAGACTGGGGATAAATTTTTTAACACTAATAGTATTTTTTGCTCAAATGCTAATGGTGGCAGGGGTCAGCCATTCAAAATCATTTGCAGAGGGAAATTATCCCCTAGCCTACATCCTAGACACATATCTATTTATTTCCTTATTGATAAATCCGATTTTAATCTCATCTTTGGTGAAAAAAGTGATTGAAATCGAGGAAAAAAACAAGATGTGGCAGTTGCAAGTAAGTCTTGGGGAAAAAGTAAACTCTATACTCATAAATAAATTTAAAAACCTATCCCTAAAGCTAGTTTTATTGCAAATAATAGAAGCTATTGTCTTTCTCCTACTAGCAAAAAAGTCATCTCATTTTAATATGGACACTGACATGATATTAAGATATGCCTTGGTAAATATATCTGCCATAATAATAAATTTATTTTTTATGGCCCTATTTATGATAATAGAAATGAAATCAAAAAGAGTCTACACCCTATCATTTATAGCGATAATTGGAGGGCTAACTGGAGTAATCACTATGCTAACATCAGAGACTCTCGCTTTTGTAAATCCCTTTGCTTGGATGGCAAGTTTATTAAATATTTCTTATGTAAGCGAAGGTGGGAAATTTATCCAGGTTCTAAATCCAATAAATTTTTATACACCAATAATTGCCCTTATCCTTTTAATAGCCTGCCTTGGATACTTGAAGGCAATGAAAACTTATAATCTATACAAGGACTAGGAGGACTTATGTTAAAGTTAGAATTAAAAAAAATAAAATTTACAAATATCTTGTTGGTAAGTCTGATAATACCCCTACTAGCTAACGCATTTGGCCTTATAAACTTTATGGGAAATAGGGAGACCTTGACCCAAGAATGGCAATCTTTGTGGACCCAGGTTAGCTTGTTTTACTTTTCATTTTTCTACATCCCATTAATTGCAATAATAATAGCAAGTCTTTGGGCTACAGAACACAAGGCAGGCCTAAAATTTATTAGGCTAAGCCCAAAGAAAAATATGGACTTTGTAGGAGCAAAATTGGCTTTAGCCTTTATAATAATTTGCCTTTGCCAAATATATTTTCTTGGACTTTTCTACCTGGGAGGAAAATATATAGGAGGATTTTCGACCACTGATTTTTCTATATATTTTTATTATATAGGTCTTAGCATCTTGCTTGCTCTTCCGATAATAGGGATATTCGGCGCCCTTGCCATAAGGATAAGGTCCTTTGGGATCATAGTTCTCTTATCTACAATCTTTACCATATTTGGTTTTGCAACAGCCTACAGGGCCCTAAAAATAATCGGCCTAAGCTATTTGGCAATTGAAGCTAACAACTTTAGGTTTATAAGTCCACATGATTTAATCTTGCTGGCTATTTTTGCCCTAGCTGAATTAATAATATCCCTATACCTATCCAACAAATTTTTAAAATACGAAAATAAATAATGCTAGATAAGTTTTGTAGCAAGTATTGAGCCTAACTTAAGGCTTAAGCGGTCTGCAAGATTTCCATACAAAAACTGCCCCTCAAGTTATTTTTTAAATAACTTTGGGAGCAGTTTTTTACTTCTTAGCATGACTACCTAATAAAAATATTAAGATCCAATTCGTAGGATAAAATTTTTAACAATTCCTTACCCCTAACTGAGTTGCCAGTTTTATCGAGTCTTGGGGAATATACTGCTATGCCACAAAGTCCTGGGACTATACCTAAAATCGCCCCACTGACTCCTGATTTTGATGGGATGCCTACGTTCATTAGGTATTTGCCAGAATTTTCATACATACCACAAGATGACATTTGGCTTACAATTATGGATACAATTGATTCTGGAATTAGGTCTTTGGTTTCATATAGGCCGTAGCCTTTATTGGCTAGGATGGCTCCAAAATGTGATAGGTCTACTACATTTGTACCTATGGAGCATGACCTTATATAAAGGTCTAAAACCTCGCTTGGGTCTTCATCAAAAATTCCCTTAGATTTTAGGTAATAGGCTATGGCCTTGTTCCTATCAGATGTTTCCATCTCTGACTTATAGATATCTTCCATAAGCCTTGCCTTGTCTGTGCCTGATATCATCTTATAAAAATCTAAAATTCTTTGGAATTTATCATCCACATCCCTTCCCCTAATCATAGATGATGTTGTAATCGCACCTGCATTTATAAAGGGGTTGGCTGGTTTATCCGTAATTGGAACAAGGGAATTAAATTCAAATTTGGTTGGCTCGCTTCCGACCTTAGAATAAACTTCTTCTATGGTGTTGTCATGGAGGGCAAGCAAAAGATCTAGGATTTTTGATATGGATTGAACGGAAAATTCCTTGTCGATGTCTCCATAGCTATATGTGTCCCCACTTGTAGATGTGATAGAAAGGGCAAAAGTGTCAGGCTCTACATTCAAAAGTTCCGGTATATACGAAGCCACTTCCCCCTGACCAATAAACTTCTCACTCTTCCTAATGGACTGCCTTATTCTCCTATCAATTTCATTTCTATCAAAAAACATAAAGTCATACTCCTAAATTTTATTATCTACTAACCTTAATGTACTTTAATAGGATAAGTGATACAATATAAGTAGGAATTAAAATTAGGAGAAAACCATGAGAGTTATAGATATATTAGAAAATGAAAGATGGATTAGAAAATATGATTTTTACCAAGATTTCATGAAGTCTACCTATTATGAGAGTCTAATCGATTCTTACAAAAGATTAAACCAAAAAATTCTTTTTAAATCCCATGTCCACGGCCCAGCCCATATTGAAAGGGTGATTTTTTTCGTCCACCTCTTGGCTTTTTACAACAAACTCGATTTTTATGACCTAGATGTTTTAAGAAATGCCGCAAGCCTCCACGATACTAGAAGGCGAGATGATTCCTATGATCCTGGCCATGGTCCGAGAGCAGCTGTTGAATCTATTGGCTATTCATACGCTAGAGATGAAGATAAAAAAATAATCCAAGCCGTAATTGCCGCCCATTCTCCAGAAGATGAGGCCATGGATAAGATTATAAAAAATTTCATAGGTCCAGAAGATGATTTTGCCAGGACTAAATTTTTGGCAGAACTTTTTAAGGATGCAGATGCCCTTGATAGGGTGAGAATTAACCACCTGGACCCAAGGTATTTGAGAAATTCTTTCTCTAAAGACTTAGTTGAGTTTTCCTACGACCTCTACGAGCACTTTTAGCTATTGACTTATTTGTAGAAAAAATATAAAATTAAAGTGTATAAGGAGAATTATATGCTGAAAAGACCAAAGGCATATCTCGCTGGCCTTGTTTTGGGCCTAGGACTCTTCTTTCCAAAAACTTCTTTAGCAGATTCTGTTATGATAAATAAGGAAGTAGCTGATTCTGCTAGCTTCTATACAGAAGAAAATGGAAGACTCAATCCTAGTGCAAACATTGATACTACCGACCTATACAATATGGTTAGCGAGGATGATAATTTTTATAAAATCGAATATAAGGGAAAGATTGGCTATGTCGATAAAAATAATTTTTACAAGCTAAACCACACCAGCCTTGTAAATGATTGTGACATCAAAAAAGATCCGACTGACGAAGCCACCAACCTTACTTCCTATAAGCTAAAAAAAGGAACTAAGGTTACAATCCTTGAATTTATAAATGTAGATGACTTTGTGAAAGTTTCCTATGAGCAAGATCGTTTTGAGAATAAATTTATAAACCTAGCTGATAGGGTCAAAAAGGCTCGCCAAGGTTTTGTCGAAACCCTAACTTTAGATCCTGTTCCTGTTGAAACCATTGGCAGGGATGGCAAAAGTCCAACTACAATCACAGTTGACGACGAAGTTGCAAATGCAAAAGAGAAGATTGGCTACATACATTTTAAGGACCTAGCCCTTGCCCACAGGGACCAAGATGTCATTGATAAGCTCTATAATTATTACCATTTGCTAAATGCATCTATGACCTATAGGCAGACACCTAGTTTTGAAAATGGTCCGGTTTATAACCTATATCCTGGCGAAACTTACGAAGCTACTAGCAAGTTGCCACAAATTACAGTCCACATGACAGGCTCACAAACTGGAATTGACCTTTATTCCTATGCTGTGAAATTTTTAGGCAACCCATATGTATTTGGTGGCGAAGACCTCTATAATGGAATCGACTGTTCAGGTTTCACCATGAGAGTCTACCAAACAATCGGAATTGGCCTTCCACACTTTGCCCAAAGCCAGCAAAGATATGGTATAGAAGTACCATTTGGCCAAGAAAAAGCAGGAGACTTGGTATTCTTTGGTAGTAGCCTAGATAATATTACCCACGTTGGTATAGCTGATGGCTACGGCAATATGGTCCACGCCTCATCTCCAAGAGTCGGCATCATAATAAGCCCAATCAGAAATCCAATCTCAATTAAAAGAATAGTAAATTAAAAAAATTGCTGAACTCGACCTACCGAGCCAGCAATTTTTTTAGTTATTTGAAGAATCACTATCCTTACTGAATACTTTGATTATTGAATTTACTACATCTTTTAAGAAATTAATAACCTTATCCAAAAGGCCGGAGTCCTTAGCGTCTTTGGCTATTTTTTCAAAATTTTCCTTATTATCCTTGGCAAATTTATCTATGGATTCCTTATTTTCTTCATAAAATTTACCAGCCTTACCACCTATGTCTTTGGCTAGTTTAAATAGGTTGTCCCTTACTTCAGGGTTGGTGATGCCTGATAGGTCTTGGTAGGACTTAAAATAAGTTATCAAGCTCTTTAAATTTTCATTTGAGAGGACATCTTTCATATCAGCATTTTCTAACGCATTTAAAACAAAAACTAAAATCTCATCATCTGGTGCAGTTTGACCATTTTTTTCCTTATAATCAGCGAGTTTTTCCTTTACTTCAATGACTGCCCTATCTAACTTTTTGCTGTCAAAATTCGGGTTGGATTCATTTTCTTTTGACACTTCGATTACAGTTTTCAATTCCTTTTGCGCTGTTTTTGTCCTTTGTGGGTCAAGCTTTGTGCCGTGAAGCTCTTCTGACTTATAAACTCCGACTAGGGCAGATTCTCCTGTAACAGGTTTTGGACTTGCTACAAAAATCTCTGCATCAGTTAGACCTGCAGTTATGGCTGCATTTGTGTATTGGGCTTCGGTGATTTGGTTGATATTGCCAGGTGTCTTTATCATAACTCTGATTCCAGATCCCTTTTCGAGCCTTTTTACAACTATAGATGAAATCATATTTGAATCACTTGTTCCATAGCCTAAATATTTTTCAAGGTCAGCTCCATTTACAGTTCCAACATTAAAATCTTCTGAATTAATCTCCACTGCATTGTCTACAATTTTTCTTTGTTGGTCATTTAAGGCCACACCATAGATGACATCATCTTTATCTTTGTCAAAACCTACTGCATAGGCGACATTTGATAAAATTATTGAAAAGCTTAATACTAAGCCAAAAATTTTCTTTTTCATTTTTTAAGTCCTTCTATTTTTTCTAAAATTGGGTTTAGGAGGTCATTTTTAATATCACACGCCTTTCCCTCATCGATTTTTGCTGCCACACTTGGGTCGATTGGAAGTTTTACTATGGTGTCTACTCCGTATTTTTCTGCAACACCTTCTATATTAGATTCGCCAAAAATTGCATGCTTGCTACCACAATCTGGGCATTCATAATAGGACATATTTTCAACTATGCCTATGATATTTTTGCCCATCATCTTTGCCATTTTTAGAGATTTTTCTACAACCATTTCCACAAGACCTTGAGGTGTGGCCACAGCTACGACCCCGTCAATTGGTAGGGATTGGAAAACTGTTAGTGGCACATCTGCAGTTCCTGGTGGCATATCAACTACAAGATAGTCAATCTTTCCCCAGTCTACATCAGTGTAAAATTGTTTGATTACACCAGTGACTATAGATGCCCTCCATACAACTGGGTCAGTCTTATTTGGGATAATCATATTAGTAGAAATAAGTTTTATTCCATTTTTAGCTACAGCTGGGTTTATTATGCCATTTGCTGTTGCCATCACAGGCTCATCTATACCAAAGGCTTCTGCTATTGATGGGCCAGTTATGTCTGCATCGAATACTCCTACTTCGTAGCCCTTGTTTTTTAGGCCAACAGCAAGCTGGCTTGCAATAGATGATTTTCCTACTCCTCCCTTGCCACTCATAACTGCGATTATCTTACCGATTTGAGTGCCTGGTTGGGTTTCTATTTTAAATTTATCGAAATTTGGTGTTTTGTTAGTCATAAATTCTCCTTCTTATCAACTTCATGTCTTAATTATATTGGTTGTGAGTTAAATTTCCATTAAAATATTTGTAAGCTTGGATCTTCTTGATATTTAATTATTAATATTTTTCCAAATTTTTAAATATTTTCCCAAACAACTTGACAAAAAATTACTTATGGTGTAACATAATCGAAAGACGAAGAAGAGACGAGTAACTAAAGAAATAGATTTAAGAGAGTCCCTGTTGGTGCGATGGGATATCGAAAGCTTTGGCGAATAAAGACTCAGAGTCTTCTCGGGGATATTTGATCCGGGAACGAGTTTTGCACGTTATAGCAAAGGAGTATGATTGTACTTTCAGAGGTGTATTTTGTGAAAAATACATGAATTAAGGTGGTAACGCGATTTTCGCCCTTATTATCCAGCAATGGATAGTAAGGGCTTTTTTAATTCTACAATCAAATATATTTTAAGAAAGGAATATTATGAAAAGACTTGTTAATTTATTGCTTGCAATTATTCTCTTATTTCCAATAGGTAATACATACGCAAGTGAAGACGTACTTAGGGTTGGTATGGAGGTAAACTACGCTCCTTACAACTTCTCAGAGACAGATGATTCAAACGGAGGCGTGCCTGTAGCTAATTCACCAGGAGAGTTTGCCAACGGCTACGATGTAAGATTTGCAAAAAACATCGCTGATAAGCTCGGCAAAAAGCTAGAAATTTATAAAATTGAATGGGACGGACTTATACCTGCCCTAACCAGTGGCAAGATTGATGCCATCCTTGCAGGTATGAGCCCAACAGATGAAAGACGTGAGCAAATCGACTTTTCCCTTCCTTATTACAGGGCAAAAATGGTCGTAGTTGTACCAAAAAATTCTAAATATATAAATGCTAAGTCAATAAACGACTTTAAGGGAGCAAAGATTACAGGCCAGCTTGGTACCTTCCACGCAGATGTGGTTGACCAGATGGAGGGCGTGGATAAACAAGAACCTATGGATTCCTTCCCAACTATGATTGCTGCGACAAACGCTGGCACCCTTGATGGTTATGTTTCTGAAGAAGCTGGTGCAGAATCAGCAATTTCTTCAAATCCAAACCTCACCTATATAAAGTTTGACGATGCCCATAACTTTAAAACTTCTGATTCTGATACAACAATTGCAGTTGGTCTTGCCAAAGGTTCACCATTGACAGAAGAAATTAATAATTACCTAAAAGAGCTTGACATTGACAAGGTCCAAGATGAAATCATGACCGAGATGGTAGCAATAACTACCAAGGATGAAGCACCAAAATCTTTCATCACAGAAGTAAAAGATATTTGGAGCAAATACTCCCCCCTCTTCCTAAAGGGTGTTGTTAATACCTTATTTATAGCCATTTTATCAACCATTTTAGGTTTTATAATCGGTCTACTTGTAGCTATTATTAGAAGAATAGATGTAAATAAGAAGACAAATCCAATCGGATTTTACTTCCACAAACTTGTAAATATCTTGCTTTCAGTTTATGTAGAAGTATTTAGGGGCACCCCAATGATGGTTCAATCCGTAATCATCTTCTACGGCTTAAAGCAATATTTCGACATCGACCTATCAACCATGTTTGCAGCGATTTTAATCGTTTCAATAAACACTGGTGCTTACCTTTCAGAGGTTGTCCGTGGTGGTATAAATGCGGTTGATAGTGGACAATTTGAAGCTTGTAAGGCAATTGGCCTTACCAACTGGCAGACTATGACTGGTATCATACTTCCACAAACTATTAAAACCATCCTTCCATCTCTTGGAAATGAGTTTGTTATTAATATCAAGGATACATCAGTTCTTAACGTAATCTCTGTTACAGAATTATTCTTCATGTCTAAGTCTATTGCAGGATCAACCTACCAATATTTCCCAACCTACCTAATCACAGCAGTAATTTACCTAGTTCTAACCTTTACTATTACTAGACTATTACTACTACTAGAAAGAAGATTTAATGATAGGGACTTTATCTTAGAATCATCAACAGGAGCGATAAATGTTAATACTCAAAGTAAATAATTTAGAAAAAAAATTCGGGGACAACCTAGTCCTAAAAGATATAAATATGGAAGTTGAAAAGGGCGAAGTAGTTACAATCATTGGCTCATCAGGTTCTGGTAAGTCTACCCTCCTTCGTTGCCTAAACCTTCTTGAAGAACCTACAAGTGGAGAAATTATCTATGAAGGCGAAAACATCCTAGACCATTCCTTCGATAGGAGAAAATATAGGTCCAAGGTTGGCATGGTTTTCCAAAACTTTAACCTCTTTGCCAACAAAAACATCCTAGAAAATTGTATGGTTGGCCAAGAAAAAGTCCTTGGTAGGTCCAAGGAAGAAGCCAAGGCTACTGCCATGAAATACTTGGAATCTGTAGGCATGGCCCAATATATAAATGCTAAACCAAGCCAAATCTCAGGTGGTCAACAGCAAAGAGTTGCCATAGCTCGCGCCCTTTGCATGGACCCAGATGTCCTTTTATTCGACGAGCCAACAAGTGCTCTTGACCCAGAAACAGTCGGCGAAGTTCTTGACGTTATGACCTCTCTTGCCAAATCAGGCATGACCATGGTAGTTGTAACCCACGAGATGGATTTTGCAAGAGATGTATCTGATAGGGTACTTTTCATGGATAAGGGTATAATCTTAGAAAGCAGTTCTGCTAAAGATATGTTTGAAAACCCTAAACATGAAAGGACACAAGAATTCTTAAAGAGATTCTTAAACAACTAATGACTAATATTACAAATTTTAAAATAGGAAATTTTCTAAATCCAACCTATAAAAAAAATTTAATAAAAAAAATAAAAGTAGATAAGCTAGGAATTTTCCTTGCTTATCTACTTTTTGTTGAGATTTTTAGCTTTTTTATTAAGCTTGGAGGCTACTATGAATAACACCCTCATTCTCATGGTCCTAAACCTCATAGGCAAACTCTTTTCTTTTTTCAGAGAAATGGTCTTTTCCTACTTTTATGGGACAGGTGCCATCACAGATGCCTTTAATACATCGACTACCGCAGCGACTTTGATTTTCTCTGTAATAACCTACGCCCTATCAAAGACTTATATCCCTACTTTTTCAAAAATAAGCAAGGAAAGGGGCGAAGCAGAGGGAGATGCCTTTACCAATAAGCTATTAAACTTCTCCCTATTTTTGTGCACTGTAATTATGATCTTAGGTCTTCTCTTTGCACCTTTTATAGTAAAGATGTTTGCCATTGGCTATGACGGAGAAAAGCTTAAAATCGCTTCACTTTTCATGAGAGCAGTGATTTTAACAATGTATCCAAATATTTACGCAGCTATCTTTTCATCATATTTACAAATCAAGGGCGATTTCATAACTCCAGCCCTTCCCCTACTTATCTTAAATATAATTTTGGGAATCACCGTTGCGTTTTCAAAGGGAAATATTTACATCATGGCAGGAGGAATTTTCCTAGCCTACTTCATCCAATTTGCAGTTTTCCCAAAAAGAATCAAGGAAACTGGTTTTAAGAGAAAAAGAGCCAAGGCAAAAATCGATGAAGACATCAGGACTTTGATCAAATTATCAATCCCTACCATCTTTTCCATGGCTGCAGTTTATATTTCAACAATAGTTGACCAGTCCTTTGCTTCTATTGTTGCCAATGACGGGGGTGTGTCAGTTATAAACTATTCTTTAAAAATTTTAAGAATAGTCTCATCAACCTTTATCGTACCCTTCCAAATCACAGCCTATCCCCTTATAGGAAAACTCGCTGCTGAAGGCAAGTTTGATGAAGTGAAAAATATCACCTCAAAGACCTTGGTTAAGATTATGATATTGTTTATCCCATCTCTTGTAGGACTCATGGTTTTATCAAGGCCAATAATTTCCTTCGTCTATATGCGTGGAGCCTTTGGTTACGATGACATGGTGAGGACTGCTGATGTGCTTTTTTATTACACCATCTACCTCATAGGACCAGCTGTTGCGGATCTCTTGTACCTATCGTTTTTCTCGGTACAAAATACTAAAATCCCAACTATCATCTCCTTTATACAACTTTGTGTAAACGTCTTTTTGGACTATGCCCTAAGCGGAAAATACGGCCTAGTAGGTCTTGCCCTTGCCACAACTCTAAGTCAATTTGTTCTTGTAGGACTCGCCATAATCATGTATAGGAAATATTTTGGCAAATTAAACCACGCCTACATCATTAAAAATATTGGAAAAATTGCTATAGGGGGACTTGCCCTCGGATTTGTGACAAATTATACCTATAAGCTAAGGCCATCAAACTCCTGGCTTCTAGTTACAATCCTTTGTGGAGCCATAGTTTACCTAGCGATAATTTTTTCCCTAAAAGTAGACGGTGCGGATGAATTGAAAGAAAAGTTTTTAAAGAAAATAAAAAGATAGAAATAATTATTAGAATAATGACAAACGCCTAGTACTTGATTAAATACTAGGCGTTTTGGTTTTAAATTTATTTTTAAATTTGGTTTTGAATTTGGTTTCTATAAAATATCCCGATGCAGACACAAAATCCCCCGACAAAGGCGACTATGGAGACCTCTCGTCGCTTCGCTCACTCGAGGTGGGTGTCACCTGCCATGTCGAGCATCGCGAGACATCTCCATAGTTCTCTACATGAAGGGTTCCGTCTATACATCGTTAACACCTTAATCAAAATTATTTCTAAAACAATATCCCGATGCAAATACAAAATCCCCCGACAAAGGCGACTATGGAGACCTCTCGTCGCTT
>NZ_JRMW01000034.1:0-36668 GCF_000758765.1 Anaerococcus lactolyticus S7-1-13 | reverse complement strand
CTTCGAAAGATTTTTAGAAAGGCTATCCAAATCAAATTACAAAAATAATTTTGTAATAAAAGGAGGATTCCTAATATCTTCCTTAATTGGAATTGAAAATAGAACAACTATGGATATAGACACAACCATAAAAGGCATAGCCCTAAAAGAAGAAAAAATAAAAGAAATCGTAGATGAAATTATAAATATCAATGTAGATGATGGAATAAAATTTGAAATAAAAGACATCTCTTATATAAGAGAAGAGGATGAGTACGAAAACTTTAGAATTTCACTAATAGCTAATGTTGGTAAAACTAAAAATCCAATGAAACTAGACCTAACAACAGGAGATGCAATAACACCAAGGGAAATAGAATATACCTATCCCTGTATCTTTAGCAAAGAAGATATAAAAATAATGGCATATCCATTAGAAACAATTTTAGCAGAAAAATACGAAACAATCCATTGCCACATTTAGAGTTGATTTTATAGAATGTATTTTTGTAATTGCCATACTAATCACCAGAACTTTCCTTTGATTTATTAAGAAGTAGGGGATGGATCTGCCATATTTCTCTTGATAATTTTTCTATCTCTTTATTCATCGATTCAATTTCATTCTTGTAAATAAGGCCAGTTGCATTAGTAGCTTTTGCAATCTGGTTTATGTTATTTGTTGCATTCGAAAGTAGCCATTGTAGGTTTCTAAATGGTTCTAGGTCTACAACATAAATCTCTTTTTCTTCTTTAGTAAGTTTTATTTCTATTCTTTCATTTCTAAATCTATTTGCCATTTTATTCTCCTTATAAAATATATTTCGGGGTCTTATAGGGTTCTCCCTAACAAGCTAAAATTAGCAGTAGACTTCAACCAGTCGCTAATAATATTAGCTCTTGGGAAGTAATTGCATAGCACCTACCAACCACTTAAGTAAACTTTCGTGTGGTTAGGTGTGTAAAAAAATGGAGCATTCCGTAAAGGTCTACTCCATTAATTTTTTCGTAAGTGTCCGTACACTTACTGTGCTTGCGATAAAAGTTATTAAAGTTAATTATTAAAGTAAAAGTATTAAGTGTATGCTGATTATTTGATAATAATTATTGACAAAAAAAGAAAAAGATAATAAGATTATTTTAGATAATCATATTATCTAAAATAAAACAATTATCTAACCATGGGAGGTAGATATAATGTCGTATAGTTCAGATTTAACAAAAAATAGAATTTTAGAATGCGCGAAAGAGGAATTTTTAGATAAGGGCTTTGAGAAAGCACAGGTGGCTGGAATTGCTAAATTGGCAAATGTAACTACAGGAGCAATTTATCGTCATTTTAAAAATAAGGAAGCCTTATTTTTTGCTCTAATCGAAGAGGAATATAATTTCACTCTAAATGTTGTTGCTGATGTTGAAAAAAGGAGTGAACATAAAACTATTCAAATAGATTCTCATTCAGTCGATGATGAAGCTATCATAGAAAATTTATTTCTGGAAACAATGCTATTTGTTGATTATATGTATGCACATTTTGATAACTTTAAGCTGATCTTTGCATGTAGCAAAGGGTCTAAAGTGGAAAACTTTATTGAGGATATTACTGAAAGATATACAGCTAAAAACATGAAGCTCATTCATTTTAATGCTAAAAAAGAGCAAATCAACACAGAAATTAAAGAGTTTGAGGTTCACGTTATTACAAAAGGCTATATAACTTCTTTGTGCGAGTGTGTTCTTCATAGCATTCCATACCAAGATGTTAGCGAATATATCAGAAGCATAGTTACTTTTCAGTATTATGGTTGGCAAGGATTGATGAAGATAAAAGAAAAATAATTTTTTTACCAGCAAGTTAGCCTAATCGAACTTAATTGTTGAATGAAGGGAGGCTTTATTCTTGGAAAATAAAAATAAAAGTGCTATTTCAGAGTTATTTAAATACGCTGGTAGCGAGAAAACACAATTATACAAATCAATTTTGTTAGCGATCATAGGGGAAGTATTTGGAATGATTCCCTTTTTAGCCATAGCAAAGTTGATAGAAAAAATTTATCAGTCAGAACTGTCATTTCAAACAGTGCTTTCTATAACTCTTGTAGCTTTAGGTGGACAAATTTTAAAAGGCATTTTTACTTTGTATTCAACAATGACTTCACATAAAGCAACATTTCACATTTTGAAAAATATAAGAAGCTTAGTTGCAGCAAAAATGTTAAGAGTGCCTATGGGGGTAATGATAGATACACCTATAGGTAAATTTAAAAATTTAATTGTAGATACAGTGTCTAAACTGGAAGATTCTATGGCTCACTTTATGCCAGAAATAACATCAAGTTTGATATCTCCTGTTTTATTTTTAATTCTGATTTTTGCTTTAGATTATAGAATGGGTTTGGCTTCGCTACTTACAATTCCTTTGGGAATGCTTGGATATATAGGGATGATGAAAGATTATGAGTTTAGAAGCAAAACTTATACGACTGCTCAAAATAATATGAATAGCACATTAGTTGAATATGTTAATGGCATTGAGGTCATAAAAGCTTTTAATCATAGTACATCTTCATATGAAAAATTTACGAGTGCAATTCAATTTTTCCATGATAGTACACTTGCTTGGTGGAAACAAAGTTGGTTATGGTCAGCATTTGTTCAAGCAGTTATGCCGTCAACACTTTTAGGCACTTTGCCAGTTGGTGCATATTTATATATGAATTCTCAAATATCTCTATCAAATTTCATTGTGTGTATTATCTTACCTATCGGCTTTATTGCACATTTAATGAAAATCGGAAAGTATTCGGAGCAATTCAGTATGGTTAAGGCGAGTTTAGACGTGATAGATGAATTTTTATCGAAAGATGAACTAAAAAGACCAACAGAGAGAGTAGTTCTTGATAATACGCTGTATCGTTTTGAAAATGTTTCGTTTGCTTATGATAAAGAATTTGTATTAAGGAATATCAGTTTTGAATTAAAACCAAATACAGTAACAGCACTAGTTGGCAGCTCAGGGTCCGGAAAATCAACTATAGCAAAGTTAATGGCTGGCTTTTGGGATCCAACAGCAGGAAACATAATTTATGGAGGTAAAAAAATTTCTGAAATTCCATTTGAACAGCTAACAAGTGAGATAAGCTATGTTGCTCAAGATAATTTTTTATTTAATACAAGCATAAAAGAAAATATTAAAATGGGAAATCCAAATGCAAGTGATGAGGAGATTATTGAGGTGGCTAAAGCTGCATCTTGCCACAATTTCATTATGGAACTTGAAAATGGATATGACACAAAAGTTGGAGATGCAGGTGGAGCTTTATCTGGTGGTGAAAGACAAAGAATTACGATTGCAAGAGCAATGTTAAAACAATCTAAGGTAATAATCTTAGATGAAGCAACTGCATTTACTGATCCGGAAAATGAGTATCTTATTCAGAATGCGATAAATAATCTTATTAAAGGAAAAACACTCATAGTCGTTGCTCACAGGCTTTCTACTATTATAAACGCTGATACAATCCTTGTTATGAAAGATGGAGAAATTGTAGAAAATGGAACTCATGAAAATCTTGTGAAAAAAGATGGAATATATGCTTCCTTGTGGAAAAATTATGTGGGCAAACTAGATTACGGAAAGGAGGCGATTTAAGTGATTGCGATTGTAAAACGAATATTAAAAATATCAGGGAAATATCGAAAAAATGTAATCCTTGGTCTTATATTTAGTGGATTAAAATCATTTTTCGTTTCTTTGATGTTGTTGGCGGTTTTATTGATTATGGTTAATCTTGAACAGATGAATATGACTATTATTATGCAGGCAACAGCGATTATAGTTGTGAGTATATTTGGCAGATTTATATTTCAGTATCTTTGCGATAGAAAACTTAGTGCTTCAGGCTACGAGATTTTTAAGGATAAAAGAATTGAAATAGGCGAAAAATTAAAGAAAGCTCCGATGGGATATTTTTCAGAAAAAAACTTAGGGACAATTCAAGCTGTTTTAACGACTACTATTTCCGACTTAGAAGGTATGGCAATGCTTGCGATGAACTTTATTGTTGGTGGATTTTTCCAAGCTCTAACTATGACAATCATGTTATTAATCTTTTGTTTTCCGGTAGGGATGGTGTCTTTAATTGCGATAATCCTTGGAATAGTTGTTCTTAAATTAATCACAAAGAAAACTGAAAAATATTCTCCTATTATGCAAGATTCGCAGGAAATATTAGTTACAGAAGCAATTGAATATATCAGAGGAATTTCAGTGCTTCGTTCATTTAAGAAAGGAAGTGCCGGAAAAAACAAGGTTGAAAAAGCATTTTCTAAGAAATGCGAAGTTGATATAGAGGTCAATGAAGGTTCAGCTTATTTAATGAAATTATATGAAATGATTTTCAAGGTAGCAAGTTGTGCCTTAGTGTTTGTTGCTACGGTTTTATATATGAATTCACAAATTCCACTTTCATATGCACTGATGTTTATAGTATCTGCCTTTCTGATTTTTTTGGAATTGGAGTTGGTCAGCGATGGAGCTTTTTTAAGTAGGATGCTTGCAACACAACTTAATAGACTGGAATATATTTCGGATATACCTTCACTTGATGATGGTGGAAAAGAGATTGATTTGGATTCCTATGATATTGAATTGAAAGATGTTTGTTTCGGCTATGGAGAAAGGGAGATTTTGAACAATATAAACTTGCAAATAAAGTCTAATAGCAGTTTGGCCATTGTGGGTGCTTCAGGTTCCGGGAAAACAACGCTATGTAATCTGATAGCAAGATTTTGGGATGTAAAAAAAGGTGAAGTTCTTATTGGTGGACATAATGTTAAGGATTTTACTTCTGAAAGTCTTTTAAAAAATATCAGTATGGTATTTCAGAAGGTGTATTTGTTTAATGATACGATTGAAAACAATATAAAATTTGGAAATCCTAATGCTACACATGATGAGGTGGTTGAGGCTTGCAAGAAAGCATGCTGTCATGAATTTATAACAAGCCTTAGTGATGGGTACGATACTGTTGTTGGTGAAGGCGGATCAACATTATCCGGAGGAGAAAAACAGAGAATTTCAATTGCACGAGCAATTCTTAAGGATGCTCCAATTATTATACTTGATGAGGCAACATCAAGCGTAGATCCTGAAAACGAGTATATGTTAATCAGTGCAATTAAGGAATTAACAAAAAATAAAACGCTTATTAGTATTGCACATAGACTATCTACAGTAAGAGAAGCAGATCAAATTATTGTCATTGATCAAGGTAGAATTGTGCAACGAGGCAATCATAAGGAACTAATTGGTCAAGATGGAGTATATAAACATTTCATTGAAATTAAAAAACAATCTATTGGTTGGCAAATTTAGGTGATGAAATGGGAAATGTAGTTATTGATTTTGAAAATGTGAGCTTCAGTTACGGAACACAATCAGAAGGGTGTCTAAAGAATATAAATCTTAAAATTCAAGCAGGGGAATTTGTATTGCTTACCGGACAATCCGGTTCGGGAAAAACGACGATTACAAGATTGATAAATGGCTTGATTCCTCATTTCTTTGAAGGAATTTTAACTGGAAGCGTGAAAGTAACAGGAGATGATATAAAGACTGTTACTCCCGGAGAAATGGGTAAAAATACTGCTTCTATATTTCAAAATCCAAGAAGCCAATTTTTCACAACGAATAGTACTAATGAAGTGGCATTTGCTCTTGAAAATTATGGAATAGATAGAGATGAAATGATAAATAGAGTAAATTGTTCATTTCACGATTTTGAAGCTGAAAAGCTTATGGATAGGGATATGTTTTCTTTATCTAGTGGTGAAAAACAGAAGATAGCGATTATAGCTGCAAAAACCTTGAATCCTAAGATTTATGTTTTTGACGAGCCATCTGCGAATTTAGATATTTATTCAATTATTAAACTGAAAAAAATTATGGAGTGGTTAAAGAAACAAGGAGCTACAGTAATTGTTTCAGAGCATAGATTGTTTTACTTAAAAAATTTGGTAGATAAATGCTTGATAATGAAAGATGGAGAAATTGATAGGCAACTAAATTACGATGATATTGAAAATTTGAATGAAACAGATCTTCAAACATATAAACTTAGAGCATTTAATTTGAGCAATATCAAGTATGGCTTGAAGAACAATGCACCTATTAGTAAGCAACAATCAGACTTTAAGGTGGAAAATTTATCATTTTCGTATAATGTAAATAATTCGATTTTAAATAATTGTAATTTAGAAGGAAATTTTGGTGAAACAGTAGCTATAGTTGGACACAATGGAAACGGCAAAACTACATTAGGGAAAATAATGTCAGGTTTATTAAAAGCAAAAAGTGGACAATTTTTTATTGAAGGCAAACTTACAAAGCAAAAGAACTTATATAAAAGTGTATATTTTGTAATGCAAGATGCAGATTATCAATTGTACTCCGATTCTGTTGTTTCAGAGTTAATGCTCAGTTCTATGAATAGTATTAAGCAAAATGATGAAAAAATAGAAAATGCGATGACTTTATTGAATATTTCATCATTAAGAAATAGACATCCGCATAGCTTATCAGGAGGGCAAAAGCAGCGAGTTACTATTGCAGCTGCTATAGCTTCAAATAAAAAAATTCTGATTTTTGATGAGCCAACAAGTGGACTTGATTATGAGAATATGAAAGGTGTATCGGAAGCAATAAATTATCTTCGTAAAAAAGGAAAACTGATTTTTGTTATTTCTCATGATTTAGAGTTTTTAAGTAAAGTAGCAACTAAAGCAGTGTTTATAGAGAACAATACTATCATTCAAAACATCAGCTTAAAGAGTAGTGATGATTTTGAAATAATAAAAAGATTTTTATTACAGAATGAGAGATATGAAGAATGAACAAATCTTGTAAACAAAATGGAATAAGATATGATCCAAGGATTAAGCTGTTACAAGTTTTAATTATAGGGATTTTAGCATTTACATTAACTGGTAAAAAGTATGAAGTTCTACTTTTTTTATCGGTGTTTGCATATGGAATGATAAGTGGAATTTACAAAACTTGTTTTAAATTCTTAGTTTTATATGTAGTGTTGTTTATGGTAGCAGAAATAAGTCCTTTATTTATTTCAACAACAATACACTACTTTATCATTCGCTTTGTAACATTGACATTTGCGGCTATTAATATGAGTAGGACAAGTGATGTATCTGAAGTATTAGCTTCCTTGCAAAATATGAAAATCCCATATTATATAAATATTCCATTGGCTGTTATATTAAGATTTTTTCCTACTTTGAAACATGATTTTATTTGTATAAGGCAGGGAATTAAAACGAGAGGGATTGATATTTCTTTCCTTGGATTTTTAAAACATCCCTTTAAAGTTTATGAAATGATGTTGATTCCTATGTTAATGCGAATGTTATGTACTGCAACTGAGTTGTCGGCATCTGTTGAGACACGAGGACTTGGAATTACGTGCAAAAAAACTAGTTATATAGAAGTCAAGTTTCGTATGCTTGATATGTTATTGCTAGTAATAATGATGGTATTTTATATAACTATCATTATTATGAAAATAAAAAATATTTAAAAATAAGGAGAATGATTATGGAAGATAAAAAGAAATTTCAAATTAAAGATTTAATTATTACAGCACTAATGGTGTTATGCTCACAGGTTTTATACAGAGTATTATCCTTTTTGTTTGTAACGCCATATACAATGTTATTGGCTGTTCCAATATGGGCAATTATTGGAGCTATTGCTTATTTCTTAGTACCAGTTAAAACAAAAAATCCATGGATGATTTTATTGTTCTGCATACTTACAGGAATTATAAGCTTTTATCCTCCATATATAATTAGTTTGATAATCGCAGGAATTATTGCGATGGTAATTGCACAAACAAAGGGAATACAAAATTATAAAGGATTAACAATCGGTTATATAATATTTTGTGTTCTTGCTGGCTTTGGTGGAATGTGTGTTCCATTTCTTTTCTATGCAGAGCAAACGATTAAATCTTATGAAAAAATGTTTGGCAGTGAATACATGGAAACTTTAACCAAACTTGTTTCCCCTATGACCTCAGTAATATTTCTTGTTGTTATAGCGATTTGTGCGTTGATTGGAGCAATAATTTCCAAGAAACTAATGAAGAAACATTTTGAAAAAGCAGGTATGATTTAATCAATCCATATTAGTGATAAAAAAAGGATTAAATAATGGAGTTAATTGACATCTGTTGTTTAAGTTCTACTGGTAATTATCATAAAAAATCAAATTTAAAATATAGGTAAAAAACAAATTTCTTTCGTTTTAGAGGATTTATGCCTTAGAGCATAAGTCCTCATTTTTTTATGATAAAATTAATCATTGAAACTTAAAAATACTATAAAAAATAAAAATTCTGGTTTCCGAAGAGGGCAAATTTCACTTTTTAAAGTGAGGGGTATTTTGTCATTTTTCTATAAAAATCAAAATACTTTGAAGTGTGAAAATTAGTTAAGTTGATTAGGTGATCTTAGTATATTTTAAATTTAATCCAACTACAAACGCAAAAAATTAACTTACATAGGAGGTAAAATGCAAGCAATAAAGATTTATAGTATGAGACTTGCTATGTTATGTAGGCTTTATGATCTTAAATTAATTAATGATAAGGAATATACAAATATATAAATTTAGAAATCCTGCATTTTAAGCAATTTTATAAGCATTTTGTATTTTAAAAAGATGAGAATGGATATGTAAAAAGGCTCAAAAAATTCCATGGACGTAAGAGTGGATTGAAAAAGCAGCTTTTTTTATTTGTAAAATTATTACTGATATTGAATGCATGGTATAATAATACTGATAATGAATATCGATAGGAGTTTAAAATGTTAAAAAGATTTTTTGAAAACGTGATTAAACCAAAAAATAATTTTGGTGGGCGTTTTATGGTTAAAAGCATGAATATTGGTCACGAGAAGTTAGCATCTTGGGGTCGATCATTTTTAAATATTAGATCGACTGATACTTTATTGGATCTTGGTTGTGGTGGGGGTAGAAATATTCAATATTTTCTAACTAAGGCTAATAAGGTATATGGGATTGATTATTCAAGGGCGAGTGTGGATATTGCAAGAATTTTAAATGATAAGGATATTAAGGATGGAAGATGTCAAATAATTGAAGGCGATGTAAAAAATATCCCTTTTGATGAGAAGACCATTGATATAGTAACTGCCTTTGAAACCATATATTTTTGGAAGGATATAGAAGCTTGCTTTAGGGAGATTCATCGAGTTTTGAAGGATGGTGGCGAGTTTTTGATTGTTAATGAGGGTGCTTATAGGGAGCATAAAAATATAAAGAAGTGGGCAGATATGCTTAATTTTGAAGTCTATTCACCAGAGTACTTAACAAATATTTTAACCAGCATCGGATTTGCATGTGAATATCACTTGGATAATAAAAGTCATCTTGCTTTTATCGCTAAAAAAATATTGTAAATTACATCGGAGATTTAGTAATTGGAAATTGAAACTATAAATGAGAGGTTAGATTTTTGAAGTTGTTATATTTTTTTGATGACAAGTTAAAACCCATAACTATGCGTGGTAAGTATTATTGTAAACCAGAAGAAACTGGGATACTAGCTGAAGGTGTGAGTTGTATAAGGGAATATGATGTCAATATGTGGTTTTACACCAAGAATGGTAAAACGATTGCTGTTGACAGTGGCCATTTAAATTTCAAAAATATAGGAGATGAATTTCAAAAAATAAATATTAGACCAGAAAATATCAATCATTTATTTTTGACTCATCTGGATACAGACCATGGTGGAGGGATAGATAAGAGCGGTCATAATATTTTTCCTAATGCTCATGTTTATATGGGCGAGGATGAGAAAAATATATGACGAAAGAGATTCGTAGGAAGGGTATTTTTTATAATTGTGTTGAAATCGCTGATGGTTGGACTCCGATAAGCGGAAATATGATATTTGATGTTGATGGGATAAGGGTCTAAGCTATTCCTGTGCCTGGGCACACAGTAGGTCATACTGTTTATGTAGTTGATGATAAAATCCTGATTTCAGGTGATTGCCTGGCTATAAATGAAAATGGAGGCTATGCATTTTTTGATTTTTTCACCCAAAATCCAATGAAAAACAAGGAATCCCTTATCAAACTTAGGGAGAAGTTAAAAAATTACAAGCTAAAATATATTTGCACAGGCCACAGTGGCGTCCATCCATATTCTGATAAGGTATTTGCCCATATAGACCAAAGCGCTGTGTTTGGAAAGAATAACCCCTTCCATAAAGATGGTGACTATAATCCTTTTGCAAAAAAATGAATAAGATGATTACAAAAAAATGTCTGGATATTAATTAAGAATCTAAGACAAAAAGTGCCTTTCCCTTTATTTTGAATGGTGGGCATTATGTTTTAGATTATGGTTAATAGAAGTATATGAGGAAAGCACTACAAGTAAGGTGCTTTTTTTATTATCGCTTATGGTGGTAAAACAAAAAATTTAGGCGCTATTATCAGTGATCTATCTAAATGATAATTATTATTAAAAAATAATTGACAAAAATAAAAGCTGGGGCTATACTATAAATAGTTAGGCATACCTAACTATAAAATTTATTGGAGGAAATATGAAATTTAAAAAAATATTAATGGCACTAGCGATGCTTATTATTGCCAGCTCTTGTTCAAAAAATGTAAATAAAACTGATTCGGATGCTACAAAACAAGGTGATGGTAAAAAGATAGTTACTGTTACTACATCATTTTTATACGACATGGTAGGTAATTTAGTTGGGGATAAGGTTGATAGGGAACTTATTATTCCTGCTGGCGAAGACCCACACCTTTATACTGCTAAGCCACAAGATTTGGAGAAGATTAAGAAGGCTGATTTGCTTTTATATCATGGTCTTCACTTTGAAGGCAAGATGGTTGATGTTCTCGAAAAGAAGGGCTCTGCAGTTTCTAGAACTTTCAAAAAAGAAGATATAGGCGAAATGGAAGAGGGTGGAAAGGTTGTTGTTGACCCACACTTTTGGTTTTCTATAAATCTATATAAGGAAGCTACAAAAAACGCTGCAGAAGATTTAGAAAAACTTCTCCCTGAAGAAAAAGACAATATTGAGAAAAATTTAGAAACTTATCTTGCTAAGCTTGATGAACTTGATAAGGAAAATAAGGAAAAAATAAACTCAATTCCTGAAGCTAGTAGGTATTTGATAACCCCACACGATGCATTTAATTATTTTTCACGAGCTTATAAGATTCCAGTAAAGGCTCCACAAGGAGTTTCAACTGACAGTGAAGTTGCAAATAAGGATATAGAAGATACTGTAAACTTTATTGTAAAGAATAAGGTTAAGGCAATTTTTGCAGAATCAACAACTGACCCAATGAGGATGGAAAAATTAAGGGAAGCTGTAAAGGCAAAGGGTTTTGATGTAAAAGTTGTTTCTGGCGAGGGAAAGGAACTTTTCTCAGATTCTCTAGCACCAGAAGGCCAACCAGGTGATACCTATATAGATATGTATAAACACAATGTTGATTTAATAGTAGAAAATTTGAAATAGGTGAAATTTTGAAAGATGTAATCATAAAAGTAGAGGACATGACAATTGCATACGCAGACAAGCCTGTTCTTTGGGATAATGATATTGATATAATTAATAATTCAATAACAGCTATAATTGGTCCTAATGGGGCAGGTAAGTCTACCTTGATTAAGGGAATCTTGAACCTACAAAAGAAATTATCTGGGTCTGTATTAATTATGGGCAAGCCTTTTGATGAGGTTAAGAAAAAAATTGCTTATATTCCCCAGACAGCTTCTGTTAATTGGGATTTCCCAACAACAGTTCTTGATGTTGTCCTAATGGGTAGGTATGTCCACCTTGGTTGGCTCAAAAGGCCAACTAAGGATGACTATGTCCTTGCAAGGAAGGCTCTTAAAAAAATTGGTATGGAAGATTTTGAAGATAGGCAAATTTCGGAGCTTTCTGGTGGTCAAAGGCAAAGAGTTTTTATAGCAAGAGCTATAGCCCAAGATGCTGACATATATTTTATGGATGAGCCCTTGGCTGGTGTTGACAAGGTGACAGAAAAAGTAATTTTTGATTTTATGAAAGATTCTCAAATGAAGGGGAAAACTTCCATAGTTGTTCACCATGACCTTAATACCATAGAAAAATATTTCGATCATATTATTATCTTAAATAAAAAAGTAATTGCGCAAGGACCTGTTTCTGAGGCTTTCACAAAAGAAAATGTGGATAAGGCCTTTGTGAGGTAAGCTTATGGATATTTTTAGAAACTATTCTTTTATAATAGTTGCCCTTGGTACAGTAATTTTAGCTATGGCAACTGGCATAATCGGCTCTATAAGTGTTTTAAAGGGCAAGTCATTAATCGGTGACGCCATCGGACACTCTACCTATCCGGGAATTGTCCTCGCCTTTATGTTGTCAATGGAAAAATCTCCTATTATACTTCTACTAGGAGCAGCTATAGCTGGGGCTATATCTTTTTTCTTAATTGATATAATTGCTAATAATTCAAAGATAGATCTTGATGCTACTTTGGCTATTGTATTATCAAGTTTTTTTGGATTTGGCATGGTTTTAAAATCTTTTATCCAAGGCAACCCTACCTATGCAGGGGTTTCTCAGTCAGGACTTAAAAATTATATTTTTGGTCAGGCCTCATATATTATGAGAAATGATGTTAAGATAATATTTGTCGTTTCAATTTTTTCACTTTTACTTCTTCTAGCTTTCTATAAGGAAATAAAGGTTTATGTATTTGATGAAGTTTACGCTAAAACAATTGGTATAAATCCTGTTTTGATGAATACTGTAATTTTACTTGCTACCATGCTTTTAATTACAACTGGTCTTAAACTTGTTGGAGCAATTTTGATTTCATCTATGCTCATAGTGCCAGCAATTACAGCCCTACAATGGACTGATAAATTTCATGTGATGTTAATAATAGCTGGTCTTTGTGGTGGTATATCTGCCTTTGTTGGAACATATATTTCCACTGTCTACGATGGAATGAGTACAGGATCTACAATTATTCTTATCATGAGCTTTATCTCTTTAATATCCATGGTAGTTGGGCCAAGAGGAATGCGTAAAATGATTGTGAGGAAAAATTATGATGGACTTTCTTAGTTATTGTTTTATTGACAATTATCAAACCTTGTTGGTTCTCTTGGTTACAGCAATAGCATGTAGTTTAATTGGGGTTTTCCTTGTGCTAAGAAGACTTTCTATGCTCGCCGATGCTATTAGCCATTCAATCCTTTTGGGAATAGTGATTGCGTATTTTATAGTAAGGGAAATTACTTCGGTTTATTTGGTTTTTGGTGCTGCGATTTTTGGTGTAATAACAGTATTTTCCATAGAATCACTTTCTAAAACCAAACTGGTTAAAAATGACGATGCAGTGGGAATTGTTTTTCCGATGTTTTTTGCCTTGGCAGTAATTCTTATTACAAAATATGCGAGAAATGTCCATCTGGATGTGGATGTTGTCCTAATGGGTGAGGTAATCATGGCTCCCCTAAATACTATGAATTTTTTTGGTGTAGAAATTCCTAAATCACTTTTGCAGATGTCAGTAATGGGCATATTGAATTTATCCTTCATAGTAGTATTCTATAAAGAATTAAAACTAACTACTTTTGACACAGAGTTTGCAAAAATAGCAGGATTTTCTGAAGTGCTTTTATTTTATGGATTAATGACTCTTACATCATTTACAACTGTTGTTGCCTTCGAGGCAGTGGGAGCTATTTTGGTAATATCCTTCTTAATCGCTCCTGCGGCGAGTGCGTATTTAATAAGCAAAAATCTTAGAACAATGATTATCATATCGGTCCTATATGCCATAATAAATTCAATCTTAGGATTTGTTCTTGCCATGTATTACAATCTTTCAATGTCAGGCATGTCTGCAACCATGGCAGGTATAAGCTTTTTAATCACATTTTTATTTAATAAGAATGGATTTTTGATGAAAATAATTACACGCAAGAAAAAGCATATAGAATTCAAAAAAGATGCCTTTTTAATTCACGTTGGTAACCACCAATCAGAAAAATATTCTAAAGAGGAATTAGGTCTTGCAACAATTTACAGGCACCTATCATGGAAAAAAGAAGATATAGAAAAATATAGTCAGATTTTAATTTCTGAAAATAAGATATTGGTAGATGAGGGTATTTATAAACTAACTGAAAAGGGCAGAATCTTATATATAAGTTTGCTAAAAGATTATGGATTATGAGGTAAAGATGAACTCTATTAGACAAGACTATATTCAGGCAATATATAGGCTTTCGAAAGATAAGGGCTATACAAACAATAAAAATATTTCAGATTATTTTTCGATTAGCAGGCCGTCTGTAAGCGAAATGATCAAAAAGCTAATAGAAGATGGGCTGGTTATCCAGGAAAAAACTAAAATATATTTATCCGATTTAGGGGACAAGGAGGCCAAAGCAATCTTGTCTAAACATAGGATTTGGGAGTGCTTCCTAGTAGATGTCTTAGGTCTTAATGGAGGAATAGTCCACGACCAATCGGACTTGTTAGAACACGTCACAAGCGAAGAAATGTTTACAGCCTTGAATAAATTTTTAGATTACCCCAAAAAATCACCAAAGGGTAAGAGAATCTATACAAACGAAAATAAGTGAAATTTAAAAGCCAAGTTCAAATAGTAAGTGTAATTATATACACTTAAGATTGAGATTTGGCTTTTTTGATGTTTTTTATTTACTTTCATTTCCCAAATTTCTTAACTTGTCAACTTGCTCTTCACGACCTAAGACTATTAGGACGTCACCTATTTTAAAGGTGTAGGAACCATGAGGGTTAAAAATCATTTTGCCATCTTCAAATTTTTTGATAGCTAAGACTATTAGGCCAGTTTTGTTTGGGATTTGGGCTTCTATTAGGTTTTTGTTCTCTAGGTAGGATCCTCTTTTGACTATTACTTCCTCAAGGTCTAGCTCAACATCTCCTACTTTAGTGACTACGTCTAAAAATGACATTATATTTGGCCTTATCATTAGAGATGCCATTCTTTTTCCGCTTATTTCTGTAGCTGAAAGTGTCTTGTTGGCTCCTACTTTCATTAGTTTATCGCTGCCTGATTTTGTTATGGAGTTTGAAATAATATATATATCCTTATTCATATTCCTTGCAGTTAGGACAGTAACAATGTTATCAACTTCAGTATCTAGGGTAGAAATAAGGCCCTTGGCTCTCATGATACCTGCGTGGTCGAGGACGCTTTCTTCTGTGGATTGACCTTCAACTACCAAAATATCATGGTGGCTGTAATCATCTAGGTCTACACGGTTATTTGTAATTACTACAAAGTCTAATTTTTCTTTTATAAATTTATTTATAATAACTTCTGCAAGCTCACCTGATCCACAAATTATATAGTGATTAGTAAGAGCTGAAATTTTTTTATCCATCTTGCTTCCCTTCCACAAATCTCCAAGTTTTCCCTCAACAAACATGGCTACAACAGTTGTAAAAGTATAACCAACTATGCCTACTCCTAAAAAAATCATTAAAATAGAAAAAAGTTCAGATGCATCGCTAGTTGTGCCCACTTCTCCAAAACCGACTGTAGAAATAGTTATGACTGTCATGTAGAGTGCATCAACAAAGTCTACTTTTAGTAAGACCATATAGCCAAGAACACCAACTACAAGCAAAAATACAAAGGCGCCGATAATCAATTTAAGTTTTCTTTTCTCTTCCACACCCAGCTCCTCCTTTACTCGATTATAATATATTTCCCAATAAAAAGCTAGACCATATTGAATAAGGTATAATTTATATATATTTAGGAGGAGATGTCATGGAGAAATTAAAACAAATGTTACCTTACTTATTAATAATGATTGGAATATTTTATATATTACCAATGTTAATTATAGACACCGGCTCTGGCATGTTTATTCTATTAGTCCTAGTACCATTGGCTTGCTTATTAACATCCCTGGCTTACGGATTTAAAAATTCTTTTACTTTGACTTTTCCGATTTTAGTAATGCTAATATTTATCCCATCCATATTTATTTTTTATAATGATAGTGCGATTGTTTATGTTTTTGCCTATGGAGCCATATCCCTTGTAGGATCTTTTTTGGGAGCTAGCCTTAGTGGGAAGATTTAGAAGTGGTTTAGGAAAATTTATAAAGGAGTATAATTTGAAAGTTAAAAAGAGAACTTTATTATTGATAGCTGGCTTGGTCTGGCTAATTGCAGGTTTTAATGTAGCAAGGCTTGGAATCTTATCTTTTGGCTTAGTAGAAAAGATTTGGTATTTGTACGCCCTAACAATTTTAATCTTTATGATTTTTGGAAGAATGTTTTTTACTATGAGTGAAAAACATACAAAAAGAATCCTAGCCTATGAAGATAAAAGACCATTTTGGAATTTTTTTGATCTTAAATCTTATTTGATTATGGTCTTTATGATGACTATGGGTATTGGTCTTCGTAAAGCAAATATTTTACCAGAATTTTTTATAGCCTTTTTCTACACAGGACTTGGCCTTGCCCTAGCACTTGCTGGGATAATTTTCATTTATAATTATATTTTCATAAAAAATTGAAATAATAGGACCAAGATATGAAATATTTTACAAAAGAATACTACAAAGAATATCACTTTATTTTGTTTGATGAACTTAAAGTCAAGTATAAATGCAAGTGAATCGGAAATTAGATGAAGAACAAGAAAGGACCTTTGGATTTAGATAAATGAGTATAGAAGAAACTAGGGAATTTTATAGGGATTTTGATGACCTATGTGATTGTGCTTATTGCAGAAACTACATAAGAGAAATTAAGAAATCTTATCCAGATTTGACAGAATACTTGAATAAATTAGGCGTTGACATAGAAAAGCCATTTGAAACCATGCCAGGCGAGCCAGAAAATGATATTATAGAATACTTTGGTGTTCAATATATCGTAATTGGGGATAAGAAGGATTTTTCAAAGACAAAGCTTGGAGAAGTGGCAATTGACCTTGCAGAAGATTACCCAGATACTAATTTAGATTGTAAATATTATGTGATAGAACTAGGTCCGATTAAATTAGAATGGACAGATGAAGGGGAAATATGAAAGAAATATTTAAAGAATTTTCAGAAGTAAAAGGCGAATATGTAGAAGAAATTGCTGGTCAATCACGTTTTGCTTATAGTATATCAAACTCTGATGACCTTTTTGAAATAGAAGAGACTGTAAAAATCGATGGATTTTATAAGGGAAATGAAATTTGTTTTTATGACTATAAAACAAGTGAAATTTACAGGCCTTTTGATCTTAAAAAGAACATTGCTTATGGTAGGGTAATTTTTATTGATAATAGTTTTTACATCTTGCAAGTAGACTTTAATGAGGGGCTTGTAAATATTTATAAGTATTATCCAGGAGAAATTTTAGAAAAAATTACCGACTACAAGGTAAAAGATTTATCAACCTATAACCTTGAACTTGTTGGATTGGACCTTCACCTAATAAGCCAAGACTCTGAAACGCTTGAAATTTATTATCCTTACAGAAAAACCGTTAAACTTGAAGTAAGCGAGTCGGCTCTTTTTATAGACGATGGCAAGGTTTATATCAATCGCTGGATTGAAGAAGGTTGGGATGATGAAAAAGATGAAGCAGGAGAAGACTACAAATATTATGATAAGCTAATTATTAAAGATTTTGATTCAAATATTATCGAAGAAAGGCTTGGCAGTCTCCACCAAAGCCCAGACGGAACTTGGTGGCTTGCCTAGAAAAATATGACAAATCTAGATATATTCTTAATCGATTATGAAATTTATAAGGCAAATCCCAACTGGTGGCTTGAAATAATAGAAATTTTCTTAAAGCCAGGATTAAGATTCAAAGCAAGTTTTGAAAAAGAACAGAATAATATTTTGGAGTTACTAACTGCATATGGAAATGACCTTAAAATTAGTGATGAAAACAATCTTTTAAGGGTGGAAGGCATTACAAATAAGGAAATGATAAGGGATTTTAAGGCAATCTACAAAGTTGTAAACGGCGGTGGCATAGATCATTATAGTCCTTTTAACGGTATTGAAATAGGGGAAGACTACTCCAGTGCCCACCATGGAAGCGAGCTTTATCTAACAAACCTTAGTGAGGATGAGCTTGAAAAAATTTATAAAATAATAAATCCTTTAGACCAATATTTTAAAATTTGATATAAGCTAAAAGTTTTTAAAAATCTTTTTAGGGTAGGAATATAGGGAAAAGATAAAGGGAGGATTGTTATGAGAAAAGAAATTAAAAGAGAATGGGATTTTGAACTTTATTTTAAACCGGATTGTCCATTTTGCCTTAAGGTTTTGAATTTTTTTAAGGAAAATGACATAATTAAATTTCCGTCATATAATACTGAAGATGTGACTTCTGGCTATGAAAACCAAGATAAGCTAATTGCTGTAGGTGGCAAAATCCAAGTGCCTTGCATGGTGATAGATGGCAAGGCCATGTATGAATCAGACGATATTATCGCCTATGCAAAAGAAAATTTCCTGGAAAAGGCCAAGGAAAACAAGGCTAAGAGGAAAGAAATTTTAAAAACCGAATAAAAAATGATGAGCTGGTGAGGATTCCTCCTGGCTCATCATTTTTTTATTTTTTTAGTTTTGGGACTCTTCAATTTTTAATTTTTTGCCAGCGATTTTTTTGTTGTTCATAGTCCTTATACATTCATAAACCACACTTTTTTCTACATCAACAAAGCTATAAGATTTTTGAATTCTGATTTGTCCTATTTTTTTATTTGGCACATGGGCAAGCCTGTTTAGGGCCTTTATTATCTTATCCTTGGTGAAATTATCCATCTTGCCCCTGTTTAAAAAGAGAGTTGTCATGTTTTCGTCTTTATACTTGTTCGATTTTTTCTTATTAGCAGTCGATTTTTCCTTTGGCGTGTCAACACCAGCTATTTTTTCGTGGTGATCTAGATTGTCTTTGTTTAGCTTATCTGATAAGAGGACTTGGGAGATGACAAAGGGATCGTAGCCTTTTTCCATTAACCTAATTAGGATTGATTTCTCTCTCTCAAGAGTAGTATAATTTTCAAGCTTTTCAATGATATCATCAACTACGCCAGTCTCTAGATTCCTATCCATTTGAACTAGGCTTGGGATTTGTGCTTGTTTTATTGTAGCCTTGGTGTATTTCTCGATAGCCTTAAGCCTTTCATTATCCCTGCCAGAAATAAGGGAATAGGATAGACCACTCCTGCCAGCACGGGCGGTCCTACCTATCCTGTGGACGTAATATTCATCAAGCTGAGGGAGGTCATAGTTTATTACCATATCAACATCGTCTACATCTAGCCCACGAGCAGCCACATCTGTAGCTACCAAAATATCTATGGTATTGTTTCTAAATTTTTTCATAACTATATCTCTTTGAGTTTGCTTGAGATCACCGTGAAGGCCATCTACCAGGTAGGATTTTTTGCTTAGAGATTCTACGAGTTTGTCAACTTTTCTTTTGGTATTGCAGAAAATAATGGCAAGCCTTGGCTTGTTGATTTCTAAAAGCCTGGTTAGGGTTTCTTCTTTATCAGCTTCTTTTAATTTTATAAAATGTTGGTCAATTTTATTTACAGTTAATTCTTTTGCCTTTATCTTGATTGTTACAGGATTTTTCTGATAAATCTTGGAAAATTCTGAAATTTCCTTGCCCATAGTTGCTGAGAAAAAGCAAGTCTGTCTGTCCTTATTAGTAGCATCTAGGATAAATTTCATATCATCCCTAAAACCCATGTCAAACATCTCATCAGCTTCATCAAGGACTACGATTTTGAGATTATCAAGCTTGAGGACTCTTCTTCTCATCAGGTCCATGAGCCTGCCTGGTGTGCCGACAACAATTTCGACACCTTTTTTAAGAGTTTTGATTTGCTTTACAATTTGTGTTCCACCGTAGACTGACAGAATATTTATGCCTGTATGATATTTAGCAAGATTTCCTATTTCTTTTGCTACCTGGATACAAAGTTCCCTTGTTGGACATAGGACAAGGGCTTGGGTGAGTCCATTTGCTTCGATTTTTTCGATAATTGGGATAGCGAAAGCAGCAGTCTTACCTGTGCCAGTTTGAGCCTGACCTATAACATCTTTTCCATCTAAGAGGGGAGGGATGGTTTCTTCTTGGATAGGCGAAGGGGACTTAAATCCCATATCTGCAATTGCTCTTAATGTTTCTTCTGATATATATAATTCTTTAAATTCCACTATTTTTTCCTTTACTAATTCAATAAAAAAGGCAGCCGTCATTAGACAACTGCCAAATACTTATAGTATTATACTACAAATATTGAAAATAGCTCATAATTTCCAAAAAATGTTGAAATTTAATAATTTCACTTAAATTTTATAGGATTTGTATAGACACATATGTCTTCACCATCAATATTTATAGTTTCAATTGTTTTTCTAAGTTTTGTGTTTTTGCTGGTTAAAAGGGCTTCTTTTAAATCTAGAACTGGCTCTATGCAACAATCTGCTCCATCAAAAATATTTACCCATTCATCCCTGGTTTTTTCTTTAAATATTTCCCTTAAGACTTCTTTCTTCTCTTTATAGTCAGGGCAAAGGCAACCAGCCACAATCCATTCTTCCTTGCCTATTAATTTACAAAATTTTTCGAAAAACTTTGGTTCAAGAGCTCCGAAGCTTAGGTATTTGTCATCTTTTGTCTGGTAGAAATCATAAAGTGACCCACCATTTAGGGAATTTTCTTCCCTGCCAGGATTCATACCTGTCATCATAAGCCCAGCGCCAGTCATTGTGTTGTAGGCAATTACACTATCAAGGATTGAAACATCGATATATGATCCATTTCCAGTGGCATTTCTCTTATTTAGGGCAGCAAGGATACCTATAATTGCATTTTGTGCAGCTGCCATGTCAGCAACTTGCATACCATATAGAACAGGACCACCATCTTTCCTTCCAGAGTGCCCCATGATTCCTGATAAGGCAAGGAAGTTAATATCATGACCGGCCCTATCTTTGTAAGGTCCATCTTGACCGTAGCCTGTGAGGCTTAAGTAAAGTATATCAGATTGAACTTTTTTTATATCCTCGTAGGCAAGGCCAAACTTAGCCATTACTCCAGGCCTAAATTGTTCAATTATGCAGTTGTATCCTTTTTCTTTAATTAGCCTAATAATTTCCTTTTGACTAGCCTCTTCTTTTAAATTAAGAAAAATCTCCTTTTTCTTGTTATTTAACCAGGCCCTGTTTGCCGAAAGACCTTTTTTAGTTTTTGGATTTGAATCTAAGATTAGGTCAGTCCTGTTTGGTGCAGAAATTTTTAAAACTTCAGCTCCCATTTCTGCAAGCATCCATGTAGCATAAGGCCCTGGAAGTAGGGTTGTAAAATCAAGTATTTTCAAATTGTCTAATAAATTCATAATATCCTCTTTTCTTTATATTAATAATTTACCCATTAGTTTCATATTTAAAATCTGGTAAAATATTATTAGGAGATTAACGCGTTTTTGGAGAATTTATGGAGTACTTTGTAATTTTAATGTTCTTAGCCTTTGCTATTCATAACCTAAGAGAAAGTAAGGGAAAGAAGATCAGAATAGATATAAGACCTATTTATAATATTATATTGGTTATAGCTGGGATTTTGTATTTAGCTTTAGCTTATAAAATAGGAAGGGGAATAGAGTCAGGTATTGCAGCAATTTCTGCTCTGTTTTACCTTTGGACAATAATTTATTGTCAAGGAATTGGTCAAGATGGATTTTATGTATTACTTAGAAAATCAACCATTAGGAAAATTGAAATTTCTAATATAAGAGATATAAAGATAGATAAGGAAAATTATAAGCTTGAATTTTATGCAGACTCAACAATTTACAAGCAAAAATATAAGAAAGAAGATTTTCCAAAAGTTCTTGAAATTATAGGAAAATTTAAATGAAAAATCGCCCCAGAGGAGCGATTTTTTTAGTAGGTGAAAATACCTGTTGATATTAAAAACAAGACAAACATGATGACAGGTAAGAAGTACTTGGTCATTACGACGTAAAGACCTTTTTTGGCAAACTTCTTGCCACCATATTCCACTTCGTCTATTATCCATTGTGGTTTCATAATCCATCCTATAAAGATTGATGATAGGAAGGCTATTAGAGGCATCATGAAACTATTTGAAATATAGTCCATTATGTCTAGGAGTTGACCTGTTGAACCATTTGGTAGGGATACTTCAACGTAGAATTTGCTATAGCCTAGGGCAATTACTGCTGTTGCTATGAGATAAATAACAGATAGCACTAGGGTTGTTGATTTTCTTTCTGTGCCTAAGATTTCTATTGTGTTTGCAACTATAGATTCAAGTACTGATATACAAGAAGTTAGGGCTGCAAATGCTGCTAGAATGAAAAATAATAGGCCAATTATCCTACCAGCAGGACCCATTTGGAAAAATACCTTTGGTAGGGAAATGAACATTAGGCCAGGGCCAGCAGACATTCCTTCAACACCCAAAAATACATAAACAGCTGGAATTATCATTACACCTGCAAGCATAGCCACAGCTGTATCCATGATTTCTATAACTGATACTGATTTACTAAGATCTACATCTTTCTTTACATAAGATCCATAAGTAATCATGATCCCCATAGATACAGAAAGTGAGAAAAACAATTGACTCATAGCATCTAGGGATATTTGTAAAAATCTAGATAAAGTCATACCAGTAAAATCAGGCTTTAAATAAACTGCTAGGCCTTGGAGACCAGTTCTGATTTCATCATTTTCTCCACTTGATTTTAAGGTAAGGGAGAAAATAGCTATACCAACTACCATAATTAAAAGAATTGGCATAATAATTTTAGAAACTCTTTCAATTCCCTTCTCAACCCCGCCAAAAACTATCAAAGCAGTCATAACCATGAAGATTAGGCTGCAATAAACAGAAGCGTTTGAAGATATGAAGTTAGTAAAACAAGCATCTTCTGCAGCGAGTTTCATATCACCAGTTAAAAAATATTTTATGTAATTAAGTATCCATCCACCAATAACTGCATAATAGGTCATAATAATAACTGGTACAAAAAATGTAAAAATACCTAAAAATTTCCATTTTGAATGCATTGATTGGTAGGCATATATAGCACTCTTGCCAGTTTTACGACCAATCGCAAGGTCTGTAGTTAGGAGAACAAAACCGACTGTAAAAATTAAAGCCAGATATATAATAAGGAAAACTCCCCCTCCATCTTTGGCGGCAAGATATGGGAAGCGCCAAAGGTTACCTACACCGACGGCTGAACCGGCTGCAGCTAATACAAAACCAAGCTGGCCAGTGAATCCTTTATGTTCTTTCATAACAATTCCTCTTTTCTTATAATTTAATAGTCATATCATACCACCAAAAATTTATAATTAAAAGTTTTTTTTAATTTTTTTTCATTAATTTTATGGTAAAATATATTTTGAGATAGGAAGATGTTTGCTGTCTTGAAAATGAAATGAGGTGAAATGATGAAGATTGGAGTCAGTGCTTGTCTTTTAGGAGAAAATTGCAAATATAATGGTAAGAATAATTTTTCATCAAAATTAGAAGAAATTCTTAAAAATCATGACTTAGTAGCTATTTGCCCTGAGGTATTGGGAGGTCTACCAACTCCAAGAGATCCTGCTGAAATTGTTGGCGAGATCGTAAGGACCAAAGACGGGAGATCGGTTGATGATGAATTTAAAAAGGGGGCAAAAAAAGCTATAGAACTTATTAAGAGAAGTAAAGTAGAGCTTGTTGTATTGCAATCGAGAAGTCCATCTTGTGGGGTGGGAAAAATATATGATGGTTCTTTTACTGGGAAATTAATAAATGGCGACGGTATTTTTGTAAAATTATTAAAGGAAGAGGGAATAAAAGCTATTGATGTTGAAGATTTAACAAACATTTGATAAAAATTATGGTTTGTGAATTAAGACCTATTCATCAGATGAGTTTACAAGCTTAAATGATAATGCCATGGATCTAATGAATAAGCTAGCAGAAGCTAAGCCTGAAAGGGAGTTAAAGTTCTTGAAGAAATAGTGGTTAAGACAGGCATATTTGAGTATATGTTCTGGGATATGTGCCACAAGCAAGAGACTTGGACAGAAATTTAAATCAATCTACTAATTGTCATGAATTGCCCGAAAATTTTCGGGTATTTTCTTTTGTATATATCTATGGGAGAAATTTGGGTATATATAGTAGAGAAATTAATTTGATAGGAAGGCTCGTTATGAATAAAAAAATTGCAATTCAAGATACTTATGGTGAGAGGTTTCAATATTGTTGGGGATGTGGTCCTAAGAATGAAGAAGGTCTACATTTAAAATCTTATCCGACTGAAGATGGTAAGCAAGTTGTTGCAAAAGTTAAACCGGCAAAGGCCTTTACTGGTGGGGTGCCAAACAATTTATTTGGTGGTATGATTGCGATGATATTTGATTGCCATGGTACTGCAAGCGCTGCATTTTTTAAACACAAATCTAAGGGGCTTGAGCTTATGGAAGATACAGTTATAGAAAGATTTATAACTGCCCATCTAGAGATAGATTTCAAAAAGCCAACACCTATGGATGAGGAAGTTGAGGTAGTAGCAAGCCTTGAAGAATTAGGCGACAGGAAGGCTATAGTAAATATGGTCTTAACTTGTAAGGATGAAGTGAGGGCTAAGGCGAAGATGGTCGCTGTAGCTGTTAAGGATAATATGTAGGTTATTATGAAGTTTGAGAAATGTTGTTGCCATAGAAATACGAAAAAATATCAGATTTACCATATGCCAAGACCAAAAGACTGGGATAAGGACGTGATGGATGCCATTCAAATGCTATTGTGGTATATACCAAATATTGATTCTGTACAATCTTTTAGCGATGATCTTATTAGGAGTAAGGCCTTTGAAAACTTGACCTTTGCTTATGTACTAGATTGCCTTGGGATGAGCGAGAAAGATGTTTTGTTTATTAGACCTGGTGGTGAAATTTTCGATGAATATTGGGACTATTACCAGGGAGAAATTTGCACTTCTTGCCAAAAAATAATCCTGGTAAGGCAAAAAAATAAAACCAAGACTGAAGATTTATTAAGGTGCATAAGAAATGCAGTTGCCCATGGAGATTTTACAGTTGTTGGCGATATGTTTGTAGGTTTTAATGAACATAAGGGCGAGAAGAAGGCGATAATTAAGATAAAACCTAAAAATCTGATAAGAGCTTTAAGCAACATTTCAATTCAAGGTGAATATAACAAAGTTAGATTAATTGACGCGACCCTTAGGAAAAATGGTTTTAAAACCCAGATAGAGCCGAAAATTATTGATAAGGAAACTAAAAGATTCTATTACCTTGATATATTGGCGGAGAAAAATGGGCTTAAATATATAATTGAGATTAAGGATATTAGCTACAAGACTTATTTGAAAGTTCATGAATTTATGGAAATCTTGGCTAGTGTTGAAAAATATAGGAAGGCACTTGATCAGGAAAATACCAAGCTAGTCTTAGTTATAGATGAAACTAGATTAACTAAAGAATGTTGGGAAATGGCGTCTGGTTTTGATGACTTGATAGTTATTGACCTAAACAAGCTGATAAATATGCCTGAAACTGTTAAGGAGATATTTGCTTGATAGATGGAAAAATAAAAATTAGGTTGGAAGAAAAAAAGGATTATAAAAGAAAATTCGTAGAAAAAGTTCTAAGAGATTTACCTGATTGGTTTGGCATAGAAGAAGCTATTTTGGACTACGGCAAGGAAGCTAGAGAACTTGACACCTATATTATTAGCTTAAATAAAGAGGACCTAGGATTTTTAATTATAAAAGAGACTTCGCCTTATACAATCGAGCTTTATTGTCTGGGTCTATTTGCAAAATCAAGGGGTCAAGGCTTGGGCCGAATCCTTGTTGATGAAGTATTAAATTTATATAGGGAAAAATTTGGGTTTTGTCAGGTCAAAACTCTTGATGAAGGCATAGATAAGCACTACGATAAGACCATAGGATTTTATAAAAGTCTTGGCTTTATGAAGATGGAAACAATTAAAGAAATTTGGGGAGAGGACAATCCCTGTATGATAATGATAAAAAGTCTTTAAACATTAACTTGTTTGAAGGCTTTTTTTAAAAAATTCTTGCGAGATTTTTGTAAGTATGGTACTATAAATGTAACAAGATTAGTACTATAAATGTAACAAAATCTAAGGAGAATTTATGATAAGTTTAGCAATAGTTTCTTATTTTATTTTGTTAGTTACGATGTTTTTTGTAAAAGTACCAAATTATTTGCCGATAATAATAGGCTTGGGAGTATTTTTCTACATTTCTTTTTATTATTTTAAAAATGAAAGAGGAAGAGTGCAAAAATACTACACTCTAAAGGCCTTTTTATTAAGCACTTTAATATCTATAATAATTATTTTGGCCCTGGGAGCTATTCAATCGCTAACTCTTGGTTATGATCCAACAGATGCCTTGGATATAAAGGTGTTTAAGCTATATGTAACTTTATGTATTTTTGTGGTTTATACCTTAATTGCAAGGATAAAATATGTTAAAGATTTATAAATAAGAAAGGAGACTGTATTTGTTTGGATGTATTAATAGAAAATAGGATTAGAGAATTTAGGAAGGAAATGGGTCTTTCTCAAAACGCCCTGGCAAAAATGGTAGGACTTAAACGCAGGTCGATAATGGCTTATGAAAGTAACACAATTAGTCCTACCCTAGAGACAGCCTACAAGATTTGCAAGGTTTTTGATAAGGACATTAAGGAAGTATTTATATTTAAATAGGAGAAATTATGGGATTATTATTTAACACTAGCGAAGATATGGATAAAAAAGTAAGGGAAAAATTTGGAGATGATAAGTCTTATTTAATAGTTTTTAAGCACAATAGTCCTGCCAAGGATATTAGCAAATGGTTTTTAATCGGCGGCCTTTACTATACAATGGATTCATCAAGGACCTTCATTTTATACTTTGACCCTAAAGGAGTATATGAATCAGAGATTTCAAACTCAGATAAAAAAGATTTTCTCTTTATGGCTTGGAATGAAATAGAAGATTTTGAACTTGTTGAGGGCAACAAAAAAATACTCAAAATAAACCATCTGGGTAAAACTTATGAGTACGAAGTAGAGCTTAATGGCAGGCTCTTTAAAAATAATTTCAAAAACCTAACCAATCTTATGGAAAATAATTGGAATAGGATTGACTAATGAAAAATGGCCGAAGTGTGATGATTTTAGGAGCTAAGGAATACGAAACTTTTGACTTTGCTGATGACATATATTTGGTCGAATATTTTCCTGCCTATAAACTCACCCTTCCTTGGTATGAAGATAAGCTAACTGTGAAAATGGTAGATAACGCCGACGCACCTTATGACATCGACAAGCTAAAATTAATGTATGAGTACTTAAATAAAAATGGAGATTTATTTTATATAGCCTACAAAAATAAACTAGTAGGAGATTGTGCTATTTTTGATGATAACATGGTCGCTATCGTAGTTTCGAAAGAATATATGGGAATGAAAATAGGAAGCAAGGTTCTAGATAAATTGATATCCTATGCAAGGGAAAAGAAATTATCTTACCTAAAGGCAGAAATTTACGACTTTAACCAAGTTTCAATAAGTTTATTCAAAAGCCATGCTTTTGAAAAAATTGATAAAGAAATGTATAAATTAGAGTTAATATAAAAAATCGTCCGGGGAATTAGATTACTTAAAGTAAGTTATCTATCTCTTGGACGATTTTTATAATATATATAAATAAAATTCATATGTGATATAATCTAATTAAGAGATTTCAAAATATTAAATGTCAGGAGAATCATGAAGTGTTTGATAATTTATATGCTCATGTCGACCAAAAAAATAGTAATAAAAGACAAAAGTTGATTGATCATCTAGTAAATACTGCTGAAGGAAGCAAAAAAATTGGTGATAAAATTGGATTTGCCAATACTGCATATATAGTGGGCTTGCTACATGACATAGGGAAAATAAGTAAAGAATTTCAAGAAAAGATACTAAGTAATTCAAGTCGTCATGTTGATCACTCGACCCTCGGTGGTTACATTATTCTAAATTTATCTAATGATATCCTTAATAATTTGGAGGATGGTCAAGATAATATATTTACAAATAGTGGGATAGATGTGCTAGAAGTATATGATTATACAAATATTCTTATATATACTATTATGTCTCATCATGGCCAATATGATCAAGTAAGGGATTCTAAAAAGAAAGGATATGTATATACAAGTTTTGAAAGAATAGATAAAGTAGCAGATGAAGATTTATATAAAAAAGTAATCGGTTTATTTTTAGAAAATAGAATTGATTTAGCAGATATATTCACCAAAGGTTTTATAGAATATGTAGGTGTTATAAAAAAACTTATGGATTTAAGTAAATATAAAGAAACTTATGATTGTGAAGCTTTGGGCTTCTATAAAGGCTTAGTTATTAGAACTTTGGTGTCAATACTAAAATCGGCAGATATTAAAGATACGATAAATTCATATGAAACGATAATAGAAGAAGAAAATATAAAAGAGCTGAGTAAGATAAGAAAAGAATTTGAAAGAAAGGTAAATGAAAAATATGAGAGCTTTGGTATCCCTAATACTCTGATTAATAAAGTAAGACATAGAATATCTAATGATATTCTCAAGAGATCAAAAATTGACAAGAATGGAATTTATAAACTAAACTTACCTACAGGAGCAGGTAAAACTTTACTTTCATTAAGATATGGTATAAATCAATTAAATTATCAAAACAAGGATAGGTTTTTTTATGTGACATCATTTTTATCTGTACTTGAACAAAACGCCAAAGAGATGAAAGAAGTTCTTGGGAACAATGATTATATTTTAGAACACCATTCAAATGTGCTAGATAAAGATCTTGTCAAAAGTGACGATTATGGGGATGGTTTTGAATCTATCAGAAAAGATTATTTACTTGACAATTGGTCGTCACCTATTGTTATGACAACTATGGTTCAATTTTTTAACACTATTTTTAAAGGGAAATCCGCTAATCTAACCAGATTTAAGTCTCTCATAAACTCTGTGATTATTATAGATGAGTGTCAATCTATCCCAACAGAATATCTCTATATGACCAATCTTTCATTAAATTTTCTAAAGGTTGTGTTTAATGCGAATATAGTCTTATCTACTGCGACCCAGCCAACAAATTCAGAAAAAATTCTTAGACATAAATTATCTTATGGGGATATGGATTGTAAAAACGTGGAGATTATAAAGTTAGTAAAAGATGAATTAGCAAGTTTTAAGAGGGTAAATCTAAAATTATATAAAAATATAAGCGAAGAATACACTTTGGAAGATATAAAAGAACTATTACTAAAAAATCAGGACAAGTCATCGCTAATAATACTTAATACTAAAAAAACAGTTAGAGAATTATATGATATTTTAAGTTGTTATTATCAAGAGGATGATCTATATTATTTAACAACAAATTTGACTGCGTTTGATAGGATTAAAAAAATTAAAGATATAAAAAAGAGGCTTAATAGAAATGAAAAGATATGTCTTGTAAGTACACAATTAATAGAAGCAGGTGTGGATGTAGATTTTGAATTAGTCATAAGGTCAATTAGTGGTGTTGATTCGATTGTTCAAGCCATGGGAAGGTGTAATAGAGAAGGTAAAAGAAAAGCGTGTGAGACTTATGTAATCAATATTGATAGTAATCAAGAAAAAACTTCTATGCTAAAAGGTATTGATGAGAGAAAAGAAGCAGCTAGGTATGTGTTAAGAAATATGTATCAAAAAGTTGATTTGGACATTATTGTAAAATGCTATTTTAAAAAATTATATGCGAATATAGATAGAAAAGATTTTTCAACTATATTACAATTACTTTCTAATAATATAAATGCAAGGGATTTATATTTGAAATCACACAAAAATACCTCTTTTAAAATAGATTCTGGATTTATTTTTGATAATGAAAAAGATACTGCATTAAATATTTTTCAGTCATTTAAAACGGCTTATAATGAATTTGATTTTATAAAAGATAAACAAAATACAGCTGTAATCGAATATGAGGCCAGTAAAGAAATTATTAATGAGATAAGAGATTTAGAAATTGAATTTAAGAAGTCATATGATTTAAAACTGTTAAAGAAAATTAAAAGTCTTTGCAAAAGGCTCTCAATCCATAGTGTGAGTATAAATAATAAAGATCTTGATAAAGTTAGCTCAATCTTAGATGGTATGTTATATATAGTTGATTCAACTTATTATAATCCAAAATTTGGTATTGATTTTGGTGGCGAGAATATATTTTTATTATAAAAAAAGACCTTAGATGAGGTCTTTTTTGCATAAAATAATATTTCAATCCACAGTATATACTGACAATAATATTATATTCTATTATTCTTTTAAAACAATATTTGACATTATATTATTTACATAATATAATGAAAATAAAGGAGGTGAGGTAATGAAATCAAAGTACTTTTATGCAAAAATATATGGAGATAGGGCAATGATAACAAGCCCTGAAAGTAAGAGCGGGGGTGAAAAACAGTCATATGGAATTCCGACTAGGGAGATGATTAAGGGTATTCTTGACGCAAATTATTTCAAACCTGTTCTTAAAAATGTAGTTGATGAAATAAGGATAATGAAAAAAATCGAGTCTCACTCACAAGGTACTAGGTTGTTGCTAAGTAACTACAAGAGTGATTTAAGTTCTTATAATTACCTGACAAACGTTTGCTACTATGTAAAATATCATTTTGAATGGAATGAATATAGGGATGATCTCAAAAATGATAGGAACATAAAAAAACATGAGGCTATAACAGAAAGATCCCTTAAAAGAGGTGGTAGAAGAATAATATTTTTGGGAGTAAGTGAATGTAATGGTTATGTTGATATACTTAACGAGGATGAGTATGAAAAGGATGAGGGATATTACGATCATACAAATCTTAGCTTTGGAATTATGTTTAACTCATTCATTTATCCTAAAAACGAGGGAGAACCTCTAAAATCAACATATGCTCCAATAAATATGATTAATGGAAGGATTAAATATCCAAAGGATGAAGAGTGTGATATTGTAAATATCGTTTCAAACTATACTTATAAAAAACCTAAAATAACAAAGACGGTAGACTATGAACTAGAAGGATATTGAAAGGAGGTTGTATGAGTTTTTTTACGACTTTGTTTAAGTCTTACAATTATGGTTTGAATCATGGAATGATAGATAAAAATGACGACAATACTTATCTTATTCTGCCTTTATACCATAATAGCATGAAGTCTAATGGAAAAAATATTATTGAAATAAAATTAGATAAAGCAAGCAATTTGCTTGAGGCATATTTTTTGAAAAGTGATGAAATCGTTATTTTTCCAGTTACAGAAGATTCTGTTTCTAGGTCGAGTGGGGTTTCGCCTCATCCACTTTTTGATAATTTTGACTACCTAGTTAAGGATAATAATAAAAAATCATTATCATATTTGGATGGGATTTCAGGTTGGCTAAATTATGAAAACATTGATTTTGTGAGGATATTTTATAATTTTATTAATAGAGATAAGGCTTTCGATGAAATATTAACTAAATTATATGGAGATTACAAAATAAAAAATCAAAAAATAATAGAGTATATAGATAAAAGTAGTGGAAATGGGAAAAAATCAAATGCTGATTTTTCAAAGATATATTTGTCATATAAAATCGAAAATTATGACGGTTTAAGAGATGTTAGTATAACAGAAAATAAAACTTTGCACAAAAAATATATAGATTACGTTAACTATATATTAAAAAATGATAAAGACACGCCTAAAATAACATGCAATATAAGTGGTGAAAAAGATTATTTGTGTTTGAAACATAAGCCTCTTTTAGGCTCTGCAAAATTGATATCACAGATAACAGCAAATAATGAAAATTTTTATGGTAGGTTTACTGATCCGAGTCAAACGATAAAAATTGGAAAAAATACAAGCCAAAAAATCATGCAAATGGCTAAGGCTTTATTAGATTGTAAAAATACGTCTAGATGGTTAGGAGGAATGACATATGCCATAAGTTGGTTTTCTGATGATATACAAAATGAATCAAATTTAGATTTGACCAAAAATATCAAGTTAGTTAATAAAGTATCAAAAAATAATTTTTTAAATAAAAATATAAAATTTGAAGTGCATCCAGATAATAATACTGGTTTTAAGTTTGCTGATGAAATAAGCGAGAATATAGTTAAATCATTTACTAATGGGAAAATATTATTTTCTGATAATTCTAGCTATTATTTTGCAGTTGTAGATAAGATAAGCAATGGAAGGGTTTCAGTTAGATATTTCAATGAAATTAAGAGCTCCGAACTAATAGTGAATCTAAAAAAGTGGCAAGAGAATTATCACTGGTTTGGGTATTCAAATGATAATGGTCAATTCAATTACACTCCAGGTTTAAGAAGATTTATATTCGCTGCTTACGGCACAGAAAGAGATGGGAAGTTAGAGATAGATAAAGATAGTTTCTCAACAAGTCAATTTTCAAATATAATGGCTGCTGTTGTAGAAGGTAGGCAGATGCCTCAGAACATAATAAAAGCTCTAGAAATTAATATCAGAAATAGACAAAAATATAATAATGCTTGGAATGAGATTGAATTGTGTACACTAGCTGCCCTAAGAAATAAGGAGGAAATTGATAACAATATGTTAGATAGGAAAAAATTAGATAGATCATACTTATATGGAAGACTTCTTGCTTTATATGAGTTAATAGAGGCAAACACATATTCCAATGATGATGCAAGAATTACTAATGCGGAAAAGTTATGGTCAAGTTTCATAAATAATCCAGTAACAATAAATTTCAGGCTAAGAACTTTAGTGATGCCATATAGGTTTAAACTTAAAGCTGATGAAAAAAAACGTAAGTTGTGCGAGAATATAGATAATGAAATAACAACTGTTTCAAATTTAATAAGCGATAATTATGGTGATAAGGACCCATCATATAATAAGCCTTTAGGCCCTGGTTTTATATTTGGCTATGAAGGTCAAAAAAATTATATTGAATATTTAAATTATAAAAAATCTATAGAAATTGATAAGGAGAATTAACATGATAAATAATAAAATTGATTTTATATTTACAATTGAAGTTAAGGGCGCTAATCCTAATGGAGATCCACTTGCTAATAATATGCCAAGAATAGATAACAGAGGTTTTGGGATAATAAGCGATGTATGCCTTAAAAGAAAAATTAGAAATAGGATGCAAGACATGGGGCATGATATTTTTGTACAAGCTCAAGATAGAAGCGACGATGGTTTTAATTCATTAGAAAAAAGATTTGAAAATAGTTTTCCTAGTAAAGATGAGATAAAGGATGAAGTTGTAACAGCAGAATCAAATAATAAATGGATGGATGTTAGAACTTTTGGTCAGGTAATAACATATCAGAAAAGATCTATAGGTATAAGGGGACCAGTAAGTATATCTGTTGCTAAATCCATTGAACCAATAGATATAACTACTATGCAAATTACAAAGAGTGTTAATGGAATGGAACCTAAGGCAGGTAATTCTAGGAGTGCAGATACAATGGGAAGTAAGCATTTTGTGGAATATGGAGTCTATATTGTAAACGGAAGCGTCAATGTTTATTTTTCTGAAAAAACTGGATTTGATGATAAAGATTTAGAAGTCTTAAAAGAAGCAATAAGAACTTTATTTATAAATGATATATCATCAGCTAGACCTGATGGTTCAATGCAAGTTAAAGATATATATTGGATTACACACTCATCAAAAATTGGCAATGTATCTAGTGGCAAGATAAAGGATTTGATAGAATATAATAATCGTCCATTAGATAAATTAGAAAAAACTTATGATGACTATGAAATAAAATTAAAAGACAAGGAATTAGGAGAATACAAGGGATTAGGTTTAAAAGTTGAACATTTTGTAGGAATTTAAAATGTATTCGGAAGATGAATATTTAATGATTAGTGGGATTCAACATTATTTGTTTTGTAAGAGACAACGGGCTTTAATTCATATAGAGAATGAGTGGAGTGAAAATACTTTTACCAAGAATGGGGAAATAATCCATAAAAAAACAGATAATCCAATGATAAAAGAAAAAAGAGAGCGAAAAATTATTTCTAGAGCTATGCCTGTATCCTCAAAAGAACTTGGAATTAGTGGCATTTTAGATACAATAGAATTTCATAAAGCAAATGAAGGAATAAAAATAGTTGGGAAACAAGGATACCGGAATCCCATAATTGTTGAGTACAAGTCTGGTAAAGAGAAGAAATACCAGTATGATAAGGCTCAGTTAATGGCTGAGGCTTTATGCATAGAAGAGATGTTTGCTACTAAAATTAAAAAAGGATATATATACTATCACAAAACTGATGAAAGATTAGAAATCGAATTTAATAATGATTTAAGGAACTTGACTATAGATACTATATTTGAGATGCATCAAGCGTATCAAGCGAAGAAGATTCCGTCAGCCTCTTATTACAGAAAATGCAATCTTTGCTCCTTAAATGATAAGTGCTTACCTAGATTAACAAAAAATATAAATCTATCAATAATTATATATACGGAGAAGTATTATGATAAATTTACTAAATATCCTTTACCTAACAAATCCTGATTATTATATAAAAAGGGAAGGAGAAAATATAGTTGTTACTTATGAAGGTAAGAGATTAAAAGCATTCCCTATTCATATATTTAGACAGATTGTGTTATTTAATTACATGGGAGTAAGTCCAGGTGCAATGAAGTTATGTATGGAAAATAATATTATGATCACTTTTTTTACACCTTATGGTAGATATTGTGGAAGAGTGGTAGGTAATAGCTATGGGAATATATATAACAGGAAAAAACAATATTTGCTATCAAGTACTGATGAAAGTATTGATTTTGTGAAAAATATTATATACGCAAAAGCGTATAATAGTAGGAAAGTTCTAATTAGAGGCAAGCTAGATAATAAAGAAAAAATAGACATAAGTAAAATAGAATTTTCTATAGATTTCATTAAAGATCAAATGAAAAAAATCACAAAAGCAAGCAATAAAGATACCATAAGAGGAATTGAAGGAAATATAGCAAGAGAATACTTTTCTGCACTTGATGAACTTATAATTAAGCAAAGAGAAGATTTTTTTATGGTAGAGAGAACTAAAAGGCCACCAATGGATAGATTTAATGCATTATTGTCCTTTATGTACAGTATATTTACGAATGAAATTACAGCTGCCTTAGAGGGAGTTGGTGTTGATCCATATGCAGGATTCTTTCATACAGATAGGGCAGGCAGATGTAGTATGTCATTAGACATAATTGAAGAATTTAGAGCTATAATTATAGACAAGTTTTGCTTATCTCTTATTAATTATGGCAGAATAAATAAAAATCACTTTATTATAAAAGAAAATAATGCAACTTTACTTAACGAAAAGGGAAGAGATCTGGTTCTACAATATTGGAACAAAAGAGAACAAGAAGAAGTAATGCATTATTATTTAGATAAAAAAATCAAAGTAGGTCTTTTATCACATATACAGGCTCAACTATTAAATTCTTATATAAGAGGAGATATACCTTCATACCCACCATATATGCAGAAGGACTAAATATGTATGTAATAATTACTTATGATGTAGAAACGAAGTCTAAAAGTGGAAATAAAAGACTAAGGGATGTTGCAAAAATATGTAAAAATTATGGACAAAGAGTTCAAAATTCAGTATTTGAATTACAAATTTATCCAGCAGATTTAATACAAATAAAAAATAAATTAGAGGAAGCGATAGATAAGGAGAGAGATTCAATAAGAATATATAATTTAGGAAAAAATTGGGAAAGGAGGGTAGAAACATTAGGAAAAGATGAATCTTATAATCCATCAAGTGATTTATTGCTGCTATAGGATGAGATGCCTAGTTAAACATAAAATTATATAAAATAGCTCAAAGTATTGGGCGCATTAAAGAGACAAAACTCATAATAAATGACTAAAATGCAGAAAAAAGAATAATAAATATTAAAAATCTGCGGTCGCCTCCCATACGGAGGCGTGGATTGAAATTGCAAGCCTTTATATAATTCATCCAATAGCTTTCGTCGCCTCCCATACGGAGGCGTGGATTGAAATATTATTTCTTCAAGCCTTTCAGCCCTTATGTCTATGTCGCCTCCCATACGGAGGCGTGGATTGAAATATATTTTCTTTTAAAGTTATAATTTGTTACCGCTTGTCGCCTCCCATACGGAGGCGTGGATTGAAATTAATGTGGAAGTGCTTATATTACCATCAGCATCTTCGTCGCCTCCCATACGGAGGCGTGGATTGAAATCAAATCATTTATAAAATTTTCTAACCTGCAATCAATAGTCGCCTCCCATACGGAGGCGTGGATTGAAATTGGGGGTCTCGATGCTTACCTTATCTGGCTTTGTGGGTCGCCTCCCATACGGCGTGGATTGATTTT